>NZ_FPLG01000093.1:0-53902 GCF_900120065.1 Moritella viscosa | reverse complement strand
TTGTGCCTGAAATTCAGTGAATAAAGTACCATTCAGATTGTGCGGAACGCTCGTTCTTATGAATAGCATTCAGTTGGTTAGACTATTTATTTGAAAAAGGCGGTCTGTCACGCTGCCGAAAGTTTCGCGGGTTTGAATCCCGTCCGCTCCGCCAACAAATAAAAAATCCTGAATCTTACGATTCGGGATTTTTTATGCCTGAAACTTAAATATTATAAACCCTAAGTTTGGGTTGCTTTAATATAAGATTATTATTGATCTAAATCCTAAAAATGATGATTAATATAGAATATATAAGTTAAATTTAACGCTCTAATATGTGTTCTTAAGCGATCTAAGTCACATGATTCAATAATGCATTAAGATGATAGAAAAGTTATGTAGCTCGCCGCTTTAATGCTCACATCATGATAATCGATTATTAGTTAAAAATTATTTTCATCGTTTATAAATACCCACCCTTACTATATTGGATGGAAAATAGAACTGTGATACCTTAATTTGATAATATTAAATGTTGGAATTTTTTATGAATGGTTTATGTTTTCAAATCAGTAATTGGATATTGATTGTTGAAGAAAATAAACTGTACCGACAAGGAAGAGAAGTAACAGTTGAACCCCGTTTAGTTAATTTATTATCCTTTTTAGCACTGTCTCCGAGTGAAGTATTTGGACGCGAAGAATTGATTGAGCACATCTGGGATGGTGCTATTGTTAGTGACCAAGTGGTGACACAGTCTATTTTTGAGCTGCGAAAAATATTAAAAGATGGGCGTGTTGATTGCGAACGATTTATTGCTACAGTCCCTAAACGTGGATATAGGTTAGTCGCAGACACAATAAAACTAACCAGTGATGATGCCCGTATACTTATCTCTGAAGGTAAGAATACAGGTGTCATTATTGATAACGAAAAAAATATAGATCTAGATTGCGAACAAGTTATTACTGTATTTCCCGCAGGACCATTAACGCGTGCCGTTACCCATATTTCTAAGCATGCGGCAGCTGAAGACGCTAAATCTGATTCTAAGCTTACTTTCTTACAGCGCTATAAATTACAGCTATTTGACAGTTTCTTATTGTCAGTATTAATTTGTGTTATTGTTCTTTGTACCTATGTGCAAACTAAGCCCGAAATAACGAGAGCATTAGATACACAAGTTATTGAATTTAGTTATTTCGCTAGCCAGAAATCAGATACTATTAGTGAATCTTTTGCTGATGGTATTAGCCAAAAATTGATGAATGACGTATTAACTCTCAGTGATTATCGTGTGCAGTTAAAGAAAACAGATTTTACAACCGGTATATTACCGGGGAAATTAGTTACAGTCAGAATTGATAAGCAACAAGGCCAGTCATATTTAGATATTAATTATCGTAACAATGCATCCAATAGGATTATATTTAGTAAGCAATATTTAATATCGGGAGATGACATGTATGAAAGTTTACATAAAGCATCATCTGATCTTATGGCGGCATTAAGAATCAATCCTACGCCAAAACAACTTGATTATGTCATGCAGGACTTGCCTAAAGATCAATATTTGTTAACCAAATTAATCATTGCCAATCATTATACTAACCAAGTAGACCCTAAATTGTTTATGCAGGGAATTGATCTATTTGAAGATATTTTAGCTGTTGATCCATCTAATGGATTAGTACTTGCTGAGCGTTACATTGCTTATAATGTCTTGTCCTCATTATTGTTATCTGATGAATTTGCAGATGAAATTCAACGCTCGAGTGCAGATTTATTAGAACATAATCGTTATGAAGGAAATAAGGTTCTGGCCGCCAGAGTATATGAAGCGTTGGCATTACAAGCCTTATTGCAAGGGCATGAGCTGAAAGCAAATAACTTGATTACATTAGCCGGAAAAAGTCGCCGATCTTCGATATATTATATTATCGTTGGCAAGTTAGCTGAATTAAGTGGCAATCTTGATAGTGCAGGTGATGCTTATACTCAGGCTTTTTACATTGATACTTCCATTGAAACTTATCAGTTAAGTTCCAATCTGGCATTCCATAGTAACCTTGAAACTATTGCTGTTTTTATGCATAAGGCAATGAACCTTAATTCTATCAAACTAATATAAGTTAACCTTTAGCCTCTGTTTGTCAGGGGCTTTTTTGTATCTACGATAAAGTGCTTGGCATGCCGCTATTAACTATTATTCGTTACCTTTATTTATACCTCACTATCCTCACTGCCATTGCTATTTTTCTGTTGTTGTAATTCTACATATCAATACTATTAATCTAAAGTTTTAGCTTTTCGACTGCCACCCACAAGTTGGTGCTTGGTTAATAAGCATCATATTTAATCTTTATAAATATACTTTTTTTTAAAATATAAATCCTCGTTATCCATGTTTTCATAAACCCTTGTTTTTAATGTCAAAAAAATAATTTTATTATAATGAATATATAAACCCCGCTTAATTTCCTAATGATTTTATTGTTCATTTTACCTTTATTTTTTTCGCTCTCATTCGGCGTAACCTGCAATTAGAAGTTCAGGTGGCCTGCTGAGACTCATTTTTTATCTCGGCAATATCACCACTTAATCACTGGTTTGCTTACTGAGCATATTGCTCTATTTGATAAAATTTGGGAGATGAGATGTCATCTAATACAAAAAAAATTGGCTTAATAGCCTGTACTGGTGTTGTTGCCGGCAACATGATGGGCAGTGGTATTGCATTGTTACCGTCTTCTTTAGCTGCTGTCGGTTCGGTATCTATATTTAGTTGGATAATCTGCTTGGTTGGTGCGCTAAGTTTAGCCTTTGTATTTGCGCGTTTATCGACAAAAGACCCACAAGAAGGTGGACCTATTGGTTACGCTGGTGATGTTGCGCCAGTACTTGGCTTTCAAACAGGGGTGCTTTATTACCACGCCAACTGGATTGGTAACTTAGCGATTGCTATTACAGGTGTTTCTTATCTTTCCGTATTCTTCCCTATTTTATCAAGTCCAATTCCAGCTGCTATCGCAACCATTGCATCTGTATGGATATTTACTTTCATCAACTTACTCGGTGGTACTTGGGTTAGTCGTTTATGCACATTAGGTCTTGTGCTTATTCTTATCCCTGTTATCGGTACTGCTACAGTTGGTTGGGCACATTTTGATACCACGGTTTACAGTCAGAATTGGAATGTTTCATCTGGTAGTGATTCAAGTGCAATTATTAGTGCCGTACTTATTTGTTTATGGTCATTTGTTGGTGTTGAATCTGCAGCCGTTTCTTCAGGTATGGTTAAAAATCCTAAACGCACAGTACCGTTAGCTACAATGCTTGGTACGACGCTAGCTGGTGTTATCTATATCTTATCTACGCAAGTTATTGCTGGAATGTTCCCTGCTGCCGAAGTCGCTGCTTCTGGCGCACCTTTTGCTCTTGCTACTACGTCTATTTTTGGTAGTTGGTCTGCCCCGTTTGTTGCTGCATTTACTGCGCTTGCTTGTTTCACATCGTTAGGTTCATGGATGATGTTGGTTGGTGAAGCCGGTAAACGTGCTGCTGCTGATGGTAACTTCCCTGCGATTTATGGTGAAACGGATAAATCTGGTGTTGCTAAGAAAGGTTTAGTACTCGCTTCAATTAAGATGACGTTCTTGATGGCATTCATCACTATGTTTAGTGGCTCATCAAATACTGGCGATTTATTCAATCAGCTCACTACAATTGCTGTGCTACTCACTATGCTGCCTTACTTCTACTCAAGCGTTAACTTAATCCGTCTAGAAAGCATGACCACACGTAATATCTTCGTGATGTTGTTCTCAGGCATTGCGTGTGTATTTTGTCTAATCGCTCTCGCTGGTGCAGAAAGTTCAGCATTAACAGGTACCTTCCTTGTTTCGCTTATCATTCTTGTTTTCTACGGCAAGAAGAAAGGTCTTTCTCAAACTCAACCTGCTGGGATATCCGAAGCTGCTTAATCTGAATAATCAATTTTAATAATTCCTTTTTAATTAATTTCTGGTGCTCTCTAATCTCTATCAAATGATAGCGAGCGCCCTTATTCGTCTTGGAGATTTTGAAATGAACATTATTGCTATCTTAAACCACATGGGCGTGTTCTTTAAAGAAGAGCCTATTCGCCAATTACATAAATCATTAGAAGCATGTGGATATGAAGTTGTTTATCCTGTTGATGATAATGACCTAGTTAAAATGATTGAAATTAATCCACGTATCTGTGGTGCTATTTTTGACTGGGATAAATATTCTTTAGAAATATGCGAAAAAATAAACAGTTTAAATGAAAAGCTTCCTGTGTTCGCATTTGCAAATGAGCAATCAGTACTTGATATTTCATTAACAGACCTTCGTTTAAATGTGTCTTTTTTTGAGTATGCGTTAGGCATGGGCGACGACATTGCATTGAAGATTAATCAAGCTATTGATCTTTATAAAGACGAAATTATGCCTCCATTTACTAAAGCATTATTTAAATATGTGGACGAAGGTAAATATACCTTCTGTACGCCTGGGCATATGGGGGGAACTGCATTCCAGAAGAGCCCTGCTGGTAGTGTGTTTTACGATTTTTATGGACCGAATGCATTTAAAGCTGACGTATCTATTTCTATGCCAGAACTAGGTTCATTATTGGATCATACTGGTCCACATAAAGAAGCTGAAGAGTATATTGCAAAAACATTTAACGCAGATCATTCATATATTGTAACCAACGGTACTTCTACTGCTAATAAAATTGTCGGTATGTTCTCTGCACCATCTGGCAGTACTGTATTAGTCGACCGTAACTGTCATAAGTCATTAACTCACCTTATGATGATGAGTGATGTTACACCTATTTACTTCCGCCCGACGCGTAATGCATACGGTATTTTAGGTGGTATCCCACAAAGTGAATTCACTCGTGAAGTTATTGAAGCTAAAGTCGCAGCAACACCGGGTGCTGAAATGCCAGGTTATGCCGTTATCACTAACTCTACTTATGATGGCCTGCTTTATAACACGCAATATATTAAAGAAACACTAGATACTAAATTTATCCACTTTGATAGTGCTTGGGTACCATATACTAACTTTAATTCTATTTATGAAGGTAAGTGTGGTATGAGTGGTGAAGCTATGCCTGGTAAAGTGTTTTATGAAACACAGTCTACGCATAAACTTTTAGCTGCATTCTCTCAAGCATCAATGATCCATATTAAAGGTGACGTTGATAAAGAAACCTTTAATGAAGCATTTATGATGCATACTTCAACGTCACCACAGTATGGTATCGTAGCATCAACAGAAGTCGCTGCAGCAATGATGCGTGGCAATACTGGTAAACGTTTAATTCAAGACTCTATTGATCGAGCTATCCGTTTCCGTAAAGAAATTAAACGCTTAGAAGCACAAAGTGAAGGTTGGTTCTTTGACGTTTGGCAACCTGAAGATATCGAAACAACAGAGTGTTGGAAGTTAGACCCAAAAGACGATTGGCATGGCTTTAAAGATATTGATGATAATCATATGTATCTTGACCCAATTAAAGTAACACTATTAACACCGGGGATGGGTAAACATAGTGAACTTAGTGAGTCTGGTATTCCAGCATCACTTGTTTCTAAATTTCTTGATGAGCGTGGTATTGTTGTTGAAAAGACAGGACCATATAACTTACTATTCTTGTTTTCAATTGGTATTGATAAAGCAAAAGCACTGGAATTACTACGTGGACTAACAGAGTTTAAACGTGGCTTTGATCTTAATCTGAAAGTTAAGAGTTTCTTACCATCATTATATGCTGAAGATCCAAGTTTTTATGAAGATATGGATATTCAAGATCTTGCTCAAGATATTCATAATATGATTAAGAAGTTTAAACTACCTGAACTGATGTTTAAAGCGTTTGATGTACTTCCTGAAATGAAGATCACACCGAACAAAGCATGGGAACAAGAACTTCGTGGTAACACTGAAGAAGTTAAGTTGGACGAAATAGTTAATCGTGTAAGTGCAAATATGATTTTACCATATCCTCCAGGTGTGCCACTAATCCTTCCTGGTGAAATGGTAACAGAGACATCACGTCCCGTACTTGAATTTTTAGAAATGCTATGTGAGATCGGTAGTCAGTTCCCTGGCTTTGAAACTGATATTCATGGCGTATATCTTCAAGCAGATGGTAGTTATACTGTGAAGGTTTTAAAGCAAGATTAGGTCGAATTTAACCATTTAATCTATAAATTAATCTTATTGACGATTCAACTAAAGAGGGCTTTATGCCCTCTTTTTATTTCTTGTTAAGGTATTATTTATGAAATCTATCCTGTCTATTCAGTCTCATGTCGTATTTGGCTGTGCTGGTAATAGTGCTGTGGCCTTTCCTATACGTCGAATGGGGGTTGAAGTGTGGCCCATTAACACTGTGCAGTTTTCTAACCACACGCAATATCAGCAGGGTTGGCAAGGGATGGTAATGCCGGTTGATCAAATTAAGAGTCTAGTTGATGGCTTAGTCAATATTGACAGCTTATCAAGTTGTGACGCTGTATTAAGTGGCTACCTCGGATCAGCCACACAAGGTAAGGAAGTGCTTTATGCTGTAGATAAAGCTAAACAGTATAACGTTGATGCCTTATATTTTTGTGACCCGGTAATGGGTCATCCTGAAAAGGGCTGTATTGTGGTACCTGAAGTCATGGATTTTTTCAAATATCACGCATTGCCAAAAGCAGACGTCATTGCGCCAAATCTACTTGAGTTAGAAACGCTGACGGATATGAGAATAGGGAACATAGAGCAGGTGAAGCAAGCATGCTCTATGTTGTTAGACCAAGGCGTAAAGATTGTATTGGTTAAGCATTTGAGTAAAGCAGGTATAACTGCAAGTCAGTTTGAAATGTTGTTAGCGACGGCTGATGGTTACTTCCACATTACGCGTCCTTTGTATGATTTTATTCGCCAACCAGTTGGTGTCGGTGATTTAATTAGTGGCGTGATGTTAGCTAACTTGTTATCGGGTCATAAGCCCGTTACAGCGTTTGAATTGACTAATTCGGTCGTTGATGCGGTATTGGAGGCCACATTTAAGCAAGGTAGTTATGAACTACAGCTTATTACTGCGCAAGACTTAATTGCCCAACCTGATGTAAACGTTTACGCGACAAGGTTATAGTATGCAGATAGTTACGCGAGCAAATAAGGCAACCAGTGGATGCCTTATTTCATTTTAATCAGTGGGTACTATTTATTTTGTGGGCGTAATGTCGGAAATAAGATCACGTCACGAATCGTGTGGCTGTTGGTGAATAGCATGACCAAACGGTCAATGCCAATACCTTGGCCTGCTGTTGGTGGTAAACCATGTTCAAGCGCAGTGACATAATCTTCATCATAGAACATCGCTTCATCATCACCAGCTTCTTTTTGTGCTACTTGTTCTTTAAAACGAGCATCTTGGTCTTCTGCATCATTTAGTTCTGAGAAACCATTGGCAATTTCACGACCGCCAATAAAGAACTCAAAGCGATCTGTAATGAGTGGGTCATTATCATTACGACGCGCTAGCGGTGAGACCTCGGCTGGATATTCAGTAATAAAGGTTGGCTGAATTAGTTTTTCTTCAACCGTTTCTTCAAAGATCTCGGTGATCACTCGGCCGATACCCCAACTCGCATCAATTCGAATATTCAGACTTTTGGCTAATTCAGTTGCAGCGGCTAATGTGGCGAGTTGTTCTGCACGGATCTCTGGATTATATTTTAGTACAGAGTCTTTCATACCGATTTTTTCAAAAGGCTGACCAAAATCAAACGTTAGATCACCATAGGGTACTATCGGTGAGCCAAGAATATCGATTGCTAATGTACGTAACATTTCTTCTGTCAGCGCCATTAAATCATTATAATCGGCATACGCCATATAGAATTCAAGCATGGTGAATTCTGGATTGTGGCGTGTCGAGATCCCTTCATTACGGAAATTACGGTTAATTTCAAATACACGTTCAAAGCCGCCAACTACAAGTCGCTTTAGGTACAACTCCGGAGAGACACGTAAATACATATCCATATCTAAGGCATTGTGTCTTGTGATGAATGGACGAGCTGAAGCGCCGCCTGGGATTACTTGCATCATTGGTGTTTCCACTTCCATAAAGCCATGTTTGCTTAATAGATTACGGATCCCTGTTACCACTTGAGAGCGAATTGTAAATGTCTTACGTGCTTCTTCGTTGGCGATTAAATCGAGATAACGTTGGCGATAGCGTGTTTCTTGCTCCGCTAATCCATGGAATTTGTTAGGTAACGGTCGTAATGCTTTTGTGAGTAATTGAATACTTGATAAGCTGATGGTTAACTCACCTGTTTTCGTTTTGAATAATGTGCCTTCAGCGCCAACAATGTCACCAATATCCCATTTTTTGAATTTTTCGTTATAGTAATTTTCGGGAAGATTATCACGGTTTACATATAGTTGAATCTTTCCACCCATGTCTTGTAATGTTACAAAACTGGCTTTACCCATTATCCGACGTGTCATAATACGACCTGCTACTTTGACGTTGAGCTGTAATTCTTTTAGCTCATCAGCGCTTTTATCATCATACTTATTTAATAATTCTTTCGAGATGGCATCACGACGGAAATCATTAGGAAAAGCGTTGCCTTGGCTACGTAGCTCAGCTAATTTTTGACGACGTTGTTCAACTTCACTTTGAAAATCTATTTCTGGGTTTTGAATGGTTTCCGACATATAGAGCCTCTTATCTTAAGTTTATTAATTCATGTGTATATGATTTATTATTGAGTAAATGATTATGTTCAGTGTGAAAATTGCAGTACCACAATGCCTGAAATTAAAAGTGGTACACCGATTTGGCTACGACGTCCTATCGTTGCACCAAATAAATATTTATCGACTAACAGGGTGCCAATAATACCGCCAGCCCCCCAAGTTGCGTAGGCTATCGATAATTGAATTGATTGCACTGCTTGACCTAAACTAATAAATGCAGCAGCAACCAGTAAGATGGCAAATACCCCCGGGACCTTATTTTTAAAACCATCTGATACTTTTAAAAAATAATTAGCAGCAATATCTAATAGTATGGAAATACACAAAAATAAGATGTGTATGAGCTCTGCATTATTCATCATCATGTCCTTCATCAGCATTAATAAAGATAAGTCCAGCGACGATCAATCCAACACCAAAAATCTTAGCGGGGGTGATCATCTCATCAAATAGATAATTGCTTATCACTGTGATGAGTAAAATACCAACCCCTTCCCAAATTGCATACGCCACCCCTAATGGAATTCTTTGTATCGCTTTTGACAGTAAAAAATAGGACAAGCCTATTAGTATTACCATCACTGTAGTTCCTATTAATGGATTATTTTCAATTGAATACCGCATTGAAATAGTACCTGCGACTTCAGCAATAATAGCGAATAACAGCATCATGCTGTGGTACATAAAGAATTCCTATTGGTTGTTGATAATGTTTTAATTAAATTCTTGATTTAATTATTATGGAATCGAGTGTATCGTTAGTTTTAAAAAAGATGAAATCACTCAGTGCTGATTTTATCGTCACTGGAGGTTGTTGTGAGACTGATACAGATTGAAATGTTTTTATTGGCGGTTAAAACGGGGTCGATTTCTGATGCTGCGATTAAATTAGGTAAAAGCCGTTCGACAGTGAGTGCTGCATTACTTGCGCTAGAAGATGAGCTTGGGGTTAGTTTATTGCAGCGTAGCGGAAATAAAATTGAATTAAGTAATATAGGTGAAAATATTGTTGCTGATTGCGAACGAGTTCTACACCTAGCTAAGGGGATTTATGCTAAATGTGAACACCATCTTGCAGGGGCTGAATCTGCATTACGCATAGCTCGGGATGATGCATTGCCAGAAAAATTCTGGAATCAATTGATCAGTGATATGGAAAAGGATTTTCCTCATACATCATTATCAATATACGCAGCGCCAACACCAGAATTGATTGATTATGTTGAAACAAATAAAGTGGATATTGCCTATGGCATGATTACTGATACGCATGATTATCAGCGGCATGTGCGACGTGAGCTTGGCCAGCTGAGAATGATGGCAGTGGCAGCTGCGACCCACCCATTACATACGATTGGAAACCGATTAACGAGCAGTGACTTAGCTTTATATACTGAAATTGTCTTGGCTTATATGGATGGGCTGTTGAAGGTGGAAACCTCTATAAGTAACCGCTATATCGGTTTAACATTTTATGAATACTTACGTGATGCTGTGTGTAATGGTATCGGTTGGGCGAAAGTACCGGCACCGCTCATCACTGAGCAGCTTAGAAATGAAACGCTTAAAGTACTTCGTTATAAAAAATCGATGAGTTGGGAAATTTATGGGGAAGTGACAGGGATTGATTTTTGTCGTGGTACGGTGACCGATTGGATCGCCGAGCAAATTGAGCAGTACTTGATTACTGAGTCACATTAATCACTAATTATCCCTACGTAACATGGCAATCTCAATATATTCGCTAATACTTAATTTAATGAAACTCTTACATTAAGGAATTAGCTGATGTTAGTAAAACACTTATGGGGTTTATACGTACAACCCAAGGACGAATGGATTGATATTGATACACACCATGAGTCTTTATTATCGGTAGTCGTGAGTCTGTTCTTTTTTGCATTAATACCTGCAACATCAGCATGGTATACCGCGTCAGTAACAGGTTGGAAGCTTGGCTTTGGTGACACCACTTATTTATCTTCCTCCAGTGCAGGGATAATGGCTGTCGGTATGGTTATTGCCAGTATTGCTATTGTGGCAACGTTTTCGCTGTTTGTGCAGTGGATGGCGGGTAATTTTGGTTCATCACCCAGTTTTACTCAAGCGTTAGAATTAACAACATACACCGCAGCACCTATTTTTATTACTGGTATTGTAGCCTTGATCCCTATTGCTTGGGTCATCATGCTCGCACTATTAGTTGGGGTGGCATTTTCGGTACGGGCTCTGTATACCGGGGTGCCGATTATTATGCATATTACTGAAGAGCGTGGCTTTATTTATGCATCATCTTTATTAACGGTTGGGCTTGTATTGTTTGTGGCTTCAATGGGGATCACTGTTGTCATGTGGAGCTTTGGATTAGGTCCACAGTTTATTATTTAATAACGCTTCTATCAGTATTAATTATTAACAGCGATATAGCTTAAGTCTATTTCGCTGTTTTTGTTTGAGCGTTTAATAATCTTTTACTTAATATCATTATTTTCTTATACCCTCACTATTTCGGAATTATAGATATACGATCGACACCTATCAGAAAATCTTATCCTACCAAGTAGATAAACACTCAAAGATCAATTAATGTTATTGAACGGTGCTGAAAATTAACATGAATTATAGAAATAACAGGTTGTCGTGAGACTTTTGTGATAGTTCAAAATTAAACTGACGATAAGATTGAATGATCAAATAGCGCAAGGATGATGGTATATGGCTAGTAATGATAGTGAGCAAAGATCACATAGTAAAAAAATTATTATTTTCGTTATTATTGCAGTGTTCTCATTGTGGTACGGCTTTGATCTAAACCAATATGCTTCTCTGGAGCAAATCAAAGCGTTACAGCAAACCTCTGGTGGTTATATTCGTCAGCATCAAGCATTCGCCATGTTTGTTTTTTTTATTAGTTATGTGTTGATAACAGGGTTCTCATTGCCTGGCGCAGTATTACTGACGTTACTTGGCGGCGGGTTATTCGGTTTTGGTTATGGGTTGTTGCTGATTTCTTTTGCTAGTTCGATTGGTGCAACACTGGCTTTTTTAGTTAGCCGTTATCTATTACGCGATTACGTGCAAAAGAAGTTTGGGGCACGTTTAGATGCGATTAATAAAGGCATGAAAAAAGAAGGTAACTTTTATTTATTCTCGCTGCGTTTGATCCCTGTATTCCCATTTTTTTTAATCAATATTTTAATGGGATTAACGAAAATTAGTACCCGTAATTTTTACCTTGTTAGCCAAGTGGGGATGTTAGCTGGTACGGCTGTTTATGTATGGGCCGGTACGCAACTAAGTGAACTCAATAGTTTATCTGGTATCGCTTCACCGTCGTTATTAAGTGCATTGGTACTCTTAGCTATTTTTCCTTGGATTGCGAAACGTGGGTTAGCGATGTTTACTCAGCGAAAGCGCTATGCGCGTTGGGATAAACCAAAATCATACGATCGTAATATGATCATTATTGGTGCTGGAGCCGGTGGCTTGGTTAGCGCTTATATTGCTGCAGCGGTTAAATCAAAAGTAACCTTAGTTGAAAAGCACCGAATGGGTGGTGATTGTTTGAATACGGGATGTGTGCCTTCTAAAGCATTGATCCGTAGTGCACATGCTGTCGCTGAAATTGGTCGTGCAAATGAATTTGGTATTGATGCTGAGATTAAAAAAATCCATTTTGAAAATGTGATGGGACGTATTCAGAATGTGATTAAGACCATTGAGCCGCATGATTCTATTGCACGTTATTCAGCGATGGGGGTCGAATGTTTAACGGCTGACGCTCATATTATTGATCCTTGGCGCGTACAGATTGGTGAACAGATATTAACAACAAAAAATATCGTTGTAGCAACCGGGGCTCGTCCTATTGTCCCGTCAATTCCAGGATTAGTAGATGTACCTTATTTAACGTCGGATACACTTTGGCAATTAACCGAACAACCAAGTCGTTTATTGGTATTAGGTGGTGGGCCTATCGGATGTGAAATAGCGCAAAGTTTTTCTCGTTTGGGTTCGAGCGTTACGCAAGTCGAAATGGCGGGACAATTACTGGGTCGCGAAGATACCGATGCTGTTGCCGTAGTACAAGCTGAGTTGCAAGCTGATGGTGTTACCACATTGTTAGGTAATAAAGTTGAACGCTTTGTGGGTGAAGATGGCCAATATCGAGCTGTGTTATCGAATGGCGATTCCATTGCGTTTGATCAGGTATTTTTAGCGCTAGGGCGTCAGGCTAATATTCACGGTTTTGGCTTAGAGGCGCTAGATTTAGTCATTACGGATCGCGGTCTCATCGAGATTAATGAATTCCAACAAACATCGATCCCAAATATATATGCGGTTGGTGATGTTTCTGGACCGTATCAGCTAACCCATGTCGCCGCGCATCAAGCTTGGTATGCTGCGGTAAATGCCTTATTTGGCTCGGTGAAGAAATTCGCCACTGACTACCGTGTTATTCCTGCGGTTACTTATACTTACCCTGAATTGGCTCGCGTTGGTATAAATGAAAATGAAGCCAAACAAGCAGGGTTACTTTATCAAGTGACAAAATATGAGATTGATGATCTCGACCGTGCGATTACTGATGGTGAAACTAAGGGTTTTGTTAAAGTTATTACCGCAGCAAATAGCGATAAAATTCTTGGTGTGACTATCGTTGCTACTCACGCTGGTGAATTGTTGGCGGAGTATACGCTAGCAATGAAATATAAATTGGGGCTGAATAAAGTACTAGGTACGATCCATCCGTATCCAACCTTGAGCGAAGCAAATAAATATGTTGCGGGTAATTGGAAACGTAATAACAGTCCTGAAAAGCTACTATCCTGGGTTGAGAAGTTTCATCGTTATATGCGTAAAAGCTAATATCTGTAATGGATCGTTGTTGAGGTAGCGAGTCTGAGTTGAGAAAATAGTATAGTTATAAAAAGATCGTATATAATCACTCGTACTTAATCGATTTTAGTGTACTACGGGTTGTTCGCTATGTTTTCAGGTCGATAGATTCAGGTAGATAATTATTCATGCTTTTACAAAAAAGTCGCTATCACGCGGTAGCGGCTGAAATTCAATTGCAAATTGAACAACGAATATGGTTACCTGGTGATCGTATTCCTTCGATTCGTAAGATGAGTAAAATTCAAAACATTAGTCCGATGACTGTTTTAAAAGCGTATGAGTTATTAGAGTCGGAAGGATGGATTTATGCCAAAGTTCGCTCTGGTTATTTTGTTGCCGCGCATCTTAATCGTCTCGCAATACCACAGCCACTAATCCCCCAGATGATCAATTGTTCGATAAAAATTAATGAGCATATCTTTGAAGTGCTGACCGCTTGTAAACGCCCTGATATCGTACCTTTGGGCTCAGCTTTTCCCGACCCTACTTTATTTCCACTGAAACAGTTAGGTCAAGCTCTTGCAAAAACCATTAAAACTATGCCTGCCCACAGTGCGGTGACAGAGCTTCCGCCTGGCAGTGTGCTATTACGCCGTGCAATAGCTAAACGTTATATTTGTGATGGTATTGATGTGTCTATTGATGACATCGTGATCACGTCTGGTGCAATGGAGTCATTAGGACTTAGTTTAATGGCTGTCACTAAGCCCGGAGATACTGTTGCTATTGAATCGCCAGCTTTTTATGGTGTATTGCAAACGGTAGAGCGACTTCAACTTAAGGCCGTTGAAATAGCGACTGACCCACAGCTGGGGATATCAATAGACGCACTCACAACGGCGATAAATCTACATGATATTAAAGCGTGTTGGTTAATGAGTAAATATCAAAATCCGCTTGGTGCATCGATGCCTGAAGCAAATAAATTAGCGATTCGAAATCTATTAGCCGAAAAAAAGATCCCTTTACTTGAGGATGATGTTTACAGTGAGCTATATTTTTCAGAACGTAAACCGAAACCAATTAAAGCGTATGATGAGCAAGGATTAGTATTACATTGTTCATCATTTTCAAAATGTTTAGCTCCTGGTTTTAGAGTTGGCTGGGTAGTTGCTGGTCGCTATGCGAAACAAATCGAGCAACTACAATTGATGACAACACTTTCTGCTGCAGTGCCGAATCAGTTAGCGCTTGCTGAATTTGTTTTACATGGTCGTTATGATGCACATCTGCGTAGATTAAGGCGTAAGCTCGAATCTCGGCAGCAGCAAATGCAACATGCCATTGAGCAATACTTTCCTGCAGAAACTAAGATCACGCGACCTAGCGGCGGTTATTTTTTATGGGTTGTTTTACCTGATGATATAAATACCGGTGAGTTACTTAAAATCCTATTAGATAATCATAATATCAGTATTGCACCTGGAACCTTGTTTGCGGGTGATGGTAAATACAAAAACTGCATGAGGATTAATTGTTCCTATTTGCTTACAGACCAAATACGTCAAGCGCTTATTATCTTAGCTAGGTGCATTACTTCATACCCAATGTAAATAAAAACTGTTCTAGTATCTATTTATAACTAAAGCATCTGTTATAGGGTAGTTTAGTACTGATCTGTACTATGCTTACGGGCCTTATTTGTGTTTCAATACCTCCGCTAGTTTATAAATAATTATATCCATTAAGAGATGAATTAACTGGCGCGATGTAAACTTACTTTTAAACCTGTCTGTAAGTCTTACTATTGTAATAAGTGTTTGATTAAATTAATAAGTGTGAGATAAGTCTGATGATTATAGCGACTTGTTTAGCTTCTTTGATATAATTGAAGACATAAAAATAAGGAGCATATAATGTCTGAAGAACGCATAAATATAAAAGATATAACCCCTAAAGTTAAACCTAAATATACCAACGTCGGTCCTGATAATCATATTTACGTAAGGAACATGAGTGGCGTATTTCAGCGATTGCGAAAATACGTGGGTTGGTTTTTTATGGTGCTGTTTTTAGCATTACCTTTGTTCCAGTGGGATGGACATCAGGCGATCCTATTAAACATCGTTGAGCAACGTATTCATATTTTTGCTTTAACGATTTTCCCTCAAGATTTAATGTTATTAGCTTTGCTCCTTATTGTTGGCGCATTCGCATTATTTTTTGTCACCGCTTACCTTGGCCGAGTTTGGTGTGGTTTTATGTGCCCACAAACTATTTGGACCTTTATTTTCATTTGGTTTGAAGAGAAAATTGAAGGTTCAGCAAATAAACGTTTGAGGTTAAATCAAGGCCCAATAACCGCTGATAAAGTAAAGAAGAAAGTGCTTAAGCACACTGCATGGTTAAGTTTTTCGGTGTTTACGGGGCTTGCATTTATGGCTTATTTTGTGCCAATTTTGGACCTGTATACTGAGTTTTTTACCCTTCAGGCTAGTAGCTCGGTGTACTTCTGGGTATTATTTTTTGCATTTTGTACTTATGGTAATGCTGGCTGGATGCGCAGTATTATGTGTACGCATATGTGCCCATACGCACGTTTCCAATCTGCTATGTTTGATACCGATACATTAATTGTCGGTTATGATTTTAATCGTGGAGAATCACGAGGTCCACGTTCACGTAAGGTCGATCATAAAGCGAAAGGCTTAGGTGATTGTATTGACTGTAATTTATGTGTTCAAGTTTGTCCTGCTGGTATTGATATTCGTGATGGGCTACAGTATGAATGCATTAACTGCGGTGCTTGCATTGATGCCTGTGATCAAACTATGGAACGCATGAACTATCCGAAAGGCTTGATCCGTTATACTTCTGAGAATGACCTAAATAATAAGCCTCATCAGAAAAGTAGATTTAAGTTGGTGGGTTACGGTATTGTAATGACATTAATGACGGTCATGTTTGCGGTGAGTGTAATGAGTATTTCGCCAGTACAAATGGATATTATTCGTGATCGAAATGCGTTATATCGTGAAAATTCCGATGGTAATATTGAAAATACTTATACACTTAAGATTATCAATAAAACATCATTTTCCCAAAAATACAGTTTATCTGTTACCGACGTGCCTGATCATGAGTGGTTTGGGCCCCGTGAAATTGAAGTATTGCCGGGTGAATTGTTCGTTCAGCCAGTGAGTTTAGCCATTGACCCTTATGATTTAAAACAACCAGTAATAAAGATAAACTTTGTTATAACAGAGCTTGGTAATGATCATTATGTCTTTACCCAGCAAAGTCGCTTTATCAGTCAGTTATAACGGCATTACATGCTTATAAATAGGTATGTTTAATGTAAGTTAAAGTAAATAGCAAGCCCAGTAATACTGGGCTTGCTATTATTGTATCCAATCTAAGATCTGTTGTACGTCTATGACGGTTATTTGGATATAGATATTAGTATTTTAGGACATAAAAAATGACAGAACTGCCTGTTGATTACAGTTTGCTTTCCCCTGACTTTATGTTGGATGCGATAGAGTCTATCGGTATCCGTGTTGATTCGGGGTTATTGGAATTAAATAGCTATGAAAATCGGGTGTTTCAATTTCTAGATGAAGATCGTAAACGCTTTGTGGTTAAGTTTTATCGTCCTGTTCGTTGGAGTGATGAACAGATCCAAGAAGAACACGATTTTTCTCTACAGTTACAGGTAGCTGATATCGATGTTGTTGCACCGTTACAATTTGATGGTTGTAGCCTATTCATTTATCAGGGATACCGCTTTGCTATTTTTCCAAGTGCGGGTGGGCGTCCTATTGAAGTGGATAACCTCGATGCATTGGAATCGGTAGGACGCAACTTGGGCCGTGTTCATCAATTAGCAAGTAAGCAACCATTTTTGTATCGACCAACATTATCGATAGCCGAGTTTGTGCACACCCCAAAGTTGATATTACAGCAGAATAACTTTGTACCTAAGCATTTAGAAACATCATTTTTTGATGTGTATGATGCGTTGGAGAAAGAAATTACGCTGCAATATAAGCCGGACGATAAGCAGCTAATTCGTTTACATGGTGATTTACATGCGGGTAATATTTTGTGGCGTGATAAGGTTACATTATTGGATTTTGACGATTGTCGTCAAGGACCCGCGGTACAAGATATATGGATGATGCTGCATGGAGAACGTCATGAACAATTATTACAATTAGAAGTGATGTTAGAAGGCTATGAAGAATTCTGTTCTTTTGATCCAAAACAGCTGAAGCTAATTGAACCACTACGTGCGATGCGTATGATGAACTACATGGGATGGATTGCTAAACGTTGGGATGATCCTGCTTTTAGTCGCCATTTTGCTTGGTTTACCGATGATGATTATTGGCAACAACAGGTAAGGTTTTTACATGAACAGATTGATAATATGCAAAAACCGCCGTTATCTCTCATACCTAATTACTAATTTTTTGTACAGTTAATAATGTCTAATTTAAATTTTCAGGAAGGAAAATAATGAAAAAATTATTTATATTGATCACTGCAATGTTATTTTTACCCTTTGCGAATGCTGCACAGTTCAAAGAAGGTGTACATTATGATGTTATCGCTGAGCAGGCTACACCAAAACCGCAAGTTGCTGAATACTTTTCGTATTATTGCCCACACTGTAATAAGTTCGAACCTATTATGACTGATGTGACAAAACGTCTTGCTGGTAGCGATATTAAAGTAGAAAAAAATCACGTTGCTTTTATTGGCCGTGAAATGGGTATTGAAATGCAGAAAGCATTTGCGACTGCAGAGTTGTTGAATGTTGAACATCAAATGTCATCTGCTATCTTTACTGCGATTCATGAGCAAAAGCGTCGTTTCTCTGGTCGTGATGATATCCGTACTGTATTTACTGATGCTGGTATCGATGGTAAGAAATTTGATGCTGCAGTGAATAGCTTTGCTGTGAATGGCAAAGTTGCACGCATGGATAAAAATACGGCTAAGAAAAATATCCGTGGTGTACCAGCATTAATCGTTAATGGTAAATACCAAATTAATATGGGGAGTATTCAAGCGCGTGGTGAAGAGTTCAACGTTAAGCTAACTGAACTTATTAAATACCTAGCAGCAAAAACGGATTAATTTTGGTTCGGTTTTAGGTATTAAAAAAGGACGCGATTGCGTCCTTTTATTTATTAGAATTAATATTTAAGCTTACTGTTCCCAAACAATCTTATCTTGGTGATTCTCTTCGTAGAAAGGTTTAAAACGGCTTTCTAGTTCATGACGCTTAAATTTAAGTGTTGGTGTTAGCAAACCATTATCCACTGTCCATTCATCTTTTAAAACAATAATATGACCAATGCGTGCATGTGATTCTAATGATTTATTAATATGTTGGCGTGTTTCTTCAAGATTCGTTGTCATCGCTTCTTGACCTAGTTCACGCGCTTCTGGTGATAACACCACTAATGCTACAGGTTGTGTTAAGGCTGTACCGGTAATACAGATCTGCTCAATATTTGGGTTTTCACCAAACTTACATTCAATTGGCACAGGTGTTACGTACTTACCTTTTGAAGTCTTGAAGATGTCTTTTACGCGACCAGTAATTTTTACATAACCATTGCTATCGATTTCACCTTTATCACCAGTTTTGAAGTAACCTTCTTCATCGAATGATTCTTTGGTCTGTGCTTCATCTTTGTAATAACCACTCATTAGGCCATCACCTTTCACTAAAATTTCGCCAATCTCAGAGATTTTTAGATCAACACCTGCACCAGGTTTACCAATGGTTCCTATTTTTTGTGAGTTGAATGGATGGTTTAACGTGCCGTAAGCAAGATTTTCTGTCATGCCCCATGCTTCGGTAATATTTAAACCAAGGCGTTCGTACCATTTTAATAATGATGGTGATACTGCCGCTGAACCACAGCCAAGCATACGAGCATGCTGTAAACCTAGACCACGTTTAATTTTAGCTCTTACTAAACCATTAACAAATGGGATTTTTAGTAGGAAGTTAAGTTTATGTGCAGGCATTTTTTGTAATACGCCCATTTGGAAACGAGTCCATAGACGTGGTACTGAAATGAACAACGTTGGCTCTACAGACTGAATATTACTGACGAAGGTGTCAAGTGACTCAACAAAGGAAACCACACCTTCACCGGCATAAATACTACTACCTTCAATATAAACACGTTCAGTAATGTGTGCGAGTGGTAAATAAGACAGTAATCTGTCGCCTGGAATAATGCCTAAGCTAGAGACAATATTTTGCGATGCAGATTTGAATGCAGCAAACGTGATCATTACGCCTTTCGGATTACCAGTACTACCTGAGGTATAAATAATTGACATTAAGTCTTCAAGGTTGATGTGTGCTGGTGTTGCTAATGGCTGGTGTTGCTCTAGCAGATCATTCCATTTATATTGACAAGTAAGTGTCTCATAAGGGTAACTAATGGTAATTACGTCTGCAGGTAGTTTCCCTTCTAGACTTTGATAGTTATCTAACTTACCAATAAACAGAACTTTTGCTTCACTGTGCTCTAATACATAGTTGATTGTTTTTGCATTTGCTGTTGAGTAAATTGGCACGCTAATATAACCCGCGTACATGATTGCTAAATCGTTAATAAACCATTCGGCGCTATTTTTTGCCAAAATTGCTATTTTGTCACCTGGTGTTAATCCAAGTGATTGCAGTGCTTGAGCAATACGTTTTGTTTGGTCTGCAACTTGAGACCACGTGAACTCGTGAAATGTCCCATTAATAGGTTGGCGTAAATATACCTCATTGGCACGATGCTTTTCCCAGTGCAATAAGGCATCGAGAGGTGTGTTTAAGTTTAGTGCTAATGTGCTCATATGTGATCCCAAAAAAAGATTAATGCAACAATGCCTTAACAGTTATAGCATGTTACACCTTGTTCCGTTTAAGATTAAATCAAAAGTGAGATCTCTATGTCATTTTAGAATTAAGGCTCTATTCATGGCAGTTTTTATGTCTTTTATTACCCCTAAAGCGTTATATTATTGGGCTTTTTTTAAATTAAAATGAAGTGGCGCACAAAATAATAATTATATTGTTGTAGATTTAATTGTTAGTTTTGTTGTCTATGTGTTGCGATTAAGTTGTCTTTTGTCTTCCAGATATTGGTTACCCATTGTTGAAATTGTTGCTTAAATTCACGGTTGTTCTCATAGTCACCTTGTAGTTCTGGGGTGATTGGCATTGTGTCAACGCGAATAACAATACGTTTTAATTTTCCTTGTAATAGATCTTTAAAAGGTGAATCAGGATTATCAGGATAAATAATGGTGACATTTAATATTTGATCAAAGGTTGTTCCCATTGATGCTAATGACAGTGCTATGCCACCTGATTTTGGTGGTAGTAAATAACGATATGGAGACTTGGTTTGTTGTTTTTTGTCCTTGGTAAAGCGTGTGCCTTCGGCAAAGTTTACTATGGTCGTCGGTGATAACTTGGCTTTTCTACACGCTTGACGTGTGCTTTCCATATCTTGAGCTTTTAAATGGGGTTTTTTAGCGATCTTGTGTTTGTTATAACGCTTCATAAACGGCATATCTAATGCCCAGCAAGCACTGCCAACAAAGGGAACATACAAGATCTCTTGTTTTACAAAAAATTTAGGTAGTGGGATTTTATGGGCGAAAACTGAAAATAGAACAACAATATCTGTCCAACTGTAATGATTAGATATCAGCAAATACCACTTATCTTTACTTAAATCACCTTTGATCTCTATATCCCATTCGACTTTATTAATTAACTTGATCATCCAAGTATTTATCCTGGCCCAAATTCCCAACAACATATCCGCTAGCTTATGGGTCGCTCTCTGTACGGGGGCTATCGGTAAAATTAACTTAATTAAGCCGGTCAGGGTAATTAAGGTTAATGAACAAATAATATTCATGGCCACTAATACAGTACTTATTACCATTAATACGAACGAGGGTAGAAAATTAATCATTTAACTGTGCCTGTTTAAGTTCTTCTAATTCCAGATCTTTATTTATCCATAATTCATTTATCCATTGCTGAAAATTAGTCTGGAAGGCTTTATCATTGAGATAATCACCCATATAACTTGCGTTAATTTCTTGTGTGGTAATTTGTACTTGGATTTGTTGTACTTGACCGCTAATAAACTCCCAAAAAGTTGGAATACCTTGCGGGTAGTAAATAGTCACATTGACAAGGGTATCAAGTTGGCCATTCATCGCATCGAGAGCAAAGGCGATCCCCCCCGCTTTAGGTTTTAATAAATGACTAAATGTCGATGCCTGTTGGCTGTGTTTATGCTGAGTAAAGCGGGTGCCTTCAACAAAATTCATTACACTGACTGGTTTATGTTTGAATTTAGCACAGGCTTTTTTAGTTGTTTCAATGTCTTTACCACGCATGTGTGGGTTCTTAGCTAAAAACTTTTTGTTGTAACGTTTCATGAATGGAAAGTCGAGAGCCCACCAAGCCAGACCTAAAAAAGGAACCCAGATAAGTTCTTTTTTTAAGAAAAATTTTAGAAAGGGGATCTTACCGTTTAGTACTCGCTGTAAAACCAGAATATCGACCCAAGATTGATGGTTCGAAATGACCATATACCACTTATTTAATGATAACCCTTCTGCACTATTTACTTGGATATTTGGGTTACCAATTAGTTGTTGTGTTATCCCGTTTACAGATACCCAGTTTGACGCACAGCCATCAAGTAAATGATTCAGTACTCTTTGTGCCGTTTTAAACGGAATAATACTTTTTAACAGCGAAAAAATAACAATAGGGATCAACCAAAATATGGTATTTAACAGGTAACAGAGAAATGCAATGGCGCCTGCCACCTTTTGTGTGAATGTTGATAACATAATATGGCCTTGGTGTGATGTGAGATGAAATGATAAAACTATCATCACGTTATGCCAAACAAAAACTGAAATTATTAAACATTTATTTGTTGTAATAAACGATCCATCGCACGATAAGAGAGTGCTTCAAGTAAATGTGATTTATTGATATCTATACAATTGTTCAAATCAGCAATGGTACGAGCGACCTTGATTATCTTATGAAATGCCCGTGTTGATAGGCCCATTTTATCAATGGCCAGTTCTAAAAAGATCGCATCTTGATGTTGTAATGGGCAATACCGTTCAATGTCTTTACTGGACAAAGCGTCGTTTAATTTATTGCTGCGTTGACGTTGAGTTGTTTGTGCTGCACTTACCCTTTGTTTAATTTGTTCACTGTTTTCTCCGCGCTGTCCTTGCTCCGTTAAACTGCCCTTTGGTAATGCGGGGACTTCAATTGTCAGATCAAAGCGGTCTAAGAAGGGACCTGATAATTTGCTTAAATATTTTGCCACCTGGCTATTGTTACCACCAAATTTATTATTGTCATAATAGCCCGAAGGCGATGGATTTAGTGCGCCTATTAATTGGAAATTAGCGGGGAAGTCGACTTGTTGGTTGGCCCGGGAGATTGTGATCTGCCCTGCTTCTAGAGGTTCGCGTAAAGAGTCGAGCGCTTTACGCTGGTATTCTGGTAGTTCGTCTAAAAATAACACGCCATTATGCGCGAGAGTTATTTCTCCCGGTCTCGGGTTTCGACCACCACCGACTAGCGCGACCGCTGAGGAGGTATGGTGCGGAGTTCGAAAAGGGCGGCGGCACCAATCTTGGGCAACAAACTCGCCGCCACTAATCGATTTTATCGCTGCGCATTCGAGTGCTTCTTGTTCAGTCATATCAGGTTGAATACTGGTTAAGCGACTGGCCAACATGGTTTTACCTGTCCCGGGAGGACCAAACAACAATAAATTATGATTACCTGCTGCGCAGATCTCTAAGGCTCGTTTGGCACTTTGCTGACCGATAATGTCTTGCATATCGTGTTGACTTGCTGATGTTATAATTTCGGACGTTGCTCGTTGTGCGGTGGGTAATTTTTGTTGATCCGTTAAATGTGTACATACCTGTTGTAAGTCCGTGGCGGTGAAACAAGTGGCATTGTCGATAAGTGCTGCTTCATGGCCATTATCAAAGGGAATTATTGTACTGCGTTGGGCTTTTTTACCCGCGATGATACTCGGGATTGTGCCACGGCAAGTTCGTAATTTACCGGATAAAGAGAGTTCACCAATAAATTCTAATTGTTGATGTCGATTAGTCGTGACTTGTTGTGATGCGATTAAAATCGCGATAGCAATCGGTAAATCATAACGGCTGCCTTCTTTTGGTAGATCTGCTGGTCCCAAATTGACGGTGATCCGTTTGGCTGGCATTACAAAATTAGAATTCATCAAGGCACTACGCACGCGATCTTTGGCTTCTTTCACCGATGTTTCTGGTAGGCCGACAATGGTAAAGCCTGGTAGTCCTTCGCTGATGTGAACTTCAATGGTAATTAAAGGCGCATTGATACCTAAAATTGCACGGCTATAGATCACGGCTAAACTCATTAATCATCCTTGGCTTTTATGATTGTATTTATACCTTAGTGTAATTAACAATAAGTATGTTTGAATTAGGTGGATTATTTTAAAACCTTAAGCAAGGCCTATTTGCCATAGTCTATTTTGTGATGCTTGTCATGTGTGAATTTTTAAGCTGTTATTTGTTTGTTATTCAACATTTTGAATGGTTACTGTGCATTTATTTAGTTATTTTAGTTATTTTATGCGCGGTTAAAGCCTTGCTTAAATAAATTCACCATGCTAATAATGAATCATAAAATTTTATATAGTTGTTGGATTAGTTATATGTTTGGGTTTACTTCGCGTCTTATTATTGTGGTCAGCATTCTGGTGGTAATTATTAAATTACCAAGCCGGGGACTTACTGCTAAGCGAAAATAAGCTTAATCCAGCAATAAGAAAACCTCGGTAAATAACCGGGGTTTTTTTTTGTTTGGCGTTTAACGATTTACAAGAATGATGTTTAAAGGGATGTGGATTAATGAAAGCAACAGAGTTTATTGTAAATGCTTTACGTAAACAGGGAGTAACCCAAGTATTTGGTTATCCTGGCGGTGCGATAATGCCATTGTATGATGCGTTATATGATGGTGGCGTAGCGCATTTATTAGCGCGACATGAGCAAGGTGCAATCATGGCGGCATTGGGTTATGCGCGTGCTGGCGCTAGAGTCGGTGTATGTATTGCGACTTCAGGTCCAGGTGCAACTAACTTAGTGACAGGTTTAGCGGAAGCAATGGCTGATTCGATCCCTGTTGTTGCGTTCACTGGGCAAGTGCCGAGCGCCTTGATTGGTGTGGATACGTTTCAAGAAGTGGATATTCTTGGCATGACGTTATCGTGTACTAAACACAGCTTTTTGGTTGAAGATCAAAATGATTTAGATCGTATTATTGCCGAAGCATTTACGATTGCGACAACTGGCCGTCCTGGTCCTGTATTAATTGATATCCCTAAAGATATTCAGCTGGCAGAAATGGCGTATGAGACGGTATCTGAATTACCAGTATTACCCCCATTAGATGGCTTAGTTGATGAAGAAGTTGCTGCAGCACGTGCATTATTACATGCGGCTAAAAAACCTGTGTTGTATGTTGGCGGTGGTGTCGGTATGGCGAACGCGGTACCTGAACTACGTGAATTAGCGGCAGCATTAGATATTCCGATGGTTAGCACGCTAAAGGGTATTGGTAGTGCCGATTCTGAACACCCTTATTATTTGGGTATGCTAGGGATGCATGGTCTGAAAGCGGCTAATTTAGCGGTGCAAGAAAGTGATCTGTTGATTGCGGTCGGTGCGCGTTTTGATGACCGGGTAACCGGTAAGCTTGATGAGTTTGCGCCACATGCCAAAGTGATCCATTTGGATATTGATGCTTGTGAGCACAATAAATTACGCGTTGCTAATGTTGCTATCACGACTGATTTAAAACTCATTCTACCGGCGTTAAAAATGACCTTGGATATTGCACCTTGGCGTTTACATACCCTCGAAATGAAAGTTGACACAGCTTTTCGCTATGATCACCCTGGCATTGCTATCTATGCCCCTTTGTTATTGAAACAATTGTCTGCCAGTTTACCTGAAGACCATCTTGTTGCGTGCGATGTTGGTCAGCACCAGATGTGGACTGCGCAACATATGACATTTACCCAACCTGAAAATTTATTATCCAGTGCGGGTTTTGGCACCATGGGTTTTGGGTTACCGGCGGCTGTTGGTGCGGCACTCGCGCGTCCTGATGCTATGCCGGTTGTGGTTACGGGAGATGGTTCTATTATGATGAACATTCAAGAACTAGCGACTATTAACCGAGCTAAATTACCAGTGAAGATTGTATTAATCGATAATCAACGCCTCGGTATGGTGCGCCAATGGCAAACGCTGTTTTTTGATGGTCGTTTATCACAAACTATTCTTGATGATAATCCAGACTTCGTGGCGTTAGCGGCTGCATGCGGTATTCCGGGAGAAACGGTGATTGTTAAAGAACAGGTGCAGCCTGCGATTGATCGTATGCTGGCCAGTAATGGCGCGTACTTTTTGCATGTTCAAATTTCAGAGCAAGAAAATGTATGGCCATTAGTGCCACCTGGAGTAAATAACGGCGAGATGTTGGAGCAATATGATGAGTGTTAAGCAAGTGCATGAAGTGGTGATTGATGCCACCAACACACTCGAAATTTTAGAGCGAGTATTACGTGTTATTCGTCATCGAGGCTTTCGTATTAGTAGCATGAATTCGGTACAAATGAATGATTGCAATAGCATAAAGATTACGGTTACAGTATCGGGTGATCGCGGGATTGACCTACTCTATAAACAGTTAGATAAGTTATTTGATGTGCGTAAACTAAGCGTTCAGCACATTACTACAATATAACACTTTATTGAAAACACTGGTTTGCATTGCAGGATGCAAGAGCTGGTGTTATTTAAAATAATATAAAATTACAGCATAAAGGAAGAAGCAATTATGGCGAATACTGAACAGCAAGTTTGGTTTAATGGAAAGATGGTACCTGAGTCTCAGGCTCAAGTGAGTGTATTTACGCATGCATTGCATTATGGATCATCGGTCTTTGAAGGTATTCGTGCATATGATACGCCAAAAGGTCCCGCTATTTTCCGTTTGAAAGAACATGTTCAACGTCTATTTGATTCGGCTAAGATTTATGGCTGGTCCATCCCTTATTCAAAACAAGAAATAGAACAAGCCTGTAAAGATGCGGTATTAGCCAATGGCCTTACCAATGCTTACCTACGTCCTCTGGCTTATATTGGTAATGTTGGATTGGGTTTAACACCTAAATCCACAGTATGCGAGGCGCTTGTTGCTGCAATGAGCTGGGGGGCTTACTTGGGCGATGAAAGTTTAGAGGAAGGCGTTGATGTTTGTGTTACCTCTTGGAATCGCTTAGCACCTAATACGATCCCAACTGGTGCCAAAGCCGGTGGTAACTATTTATCATCACAACTGATCTCATCTGAAGCGAAGCGTCATGGTTACGCTGAAGGTATTGCATTGGATGTGAACGGCACTATTTCTGAAGGCGCGGGTGAAAACTTGTTCTTCGTGAAAAATGGGGTTATTCATACTCCGCCGACAACGGCATGCATCTTACCTGGTTTAACGCGAAATACCTTAATGGTACTGGCTCGTGACTTTGGCTATGAAGTGCGTGAAGAACCGATTGCCCGTGAAGCTATGTACTTAGCTGATGAGATGTTCATGTGCGGTACAGCTGCGGAAGTGGTTCCAGTACGTTCTGTTGATCGTATTGACATTGGCAGGGGTAAACGTGGCCCAATTACAGAGCGACTACAGACAGCTTATTTTGCTTTGATTAAAGGTCAAAGTGAAGATAAGTGGGGTTGGTTGGATTACGTGGCAGATCCAAGCTAATCGTTCAATTTATATTACTGCTATATATATAAGTGGGTGTTGTTAACACCTACTTACGACGATAAGTCGATTTGATTATTAAGGTGAGGCACAGATTTGCCTCCTTTATATTAACTGTTTATTTTGTTTCATGGAGAGAACCGATGCCTAAACTGCGTTCTGCAACATCTACCCAAGGTCGTAATATGGCCGGTGCTCGCGCCTTGTGGCGTGCAACTGGTACCCGAGAAGAAGATTTCGGCAAACCGATTATTGCCATTGCCAATTCATTTACCCAATTTGTTCCTGGTCACGTACATTTAAAAGATATGGGACAATTGGTCGCGGACGAAATTTTGAAATCTGGCGGTATCGCTAAAGAATTTAATACCATTGCGATTGATGATGGTATCGCGATGGGTCACGACGGCATGCTATATAGCTTACCATCACGTGATCTGATTGCTGATTCTGTTGAATATATGGTTAATGCGCACTGTGCGGATGCACTTGTGTGTATTTCTAACTGCGACAAGATCACCCCAGGTATGTTAATGGCCGCGTTGCGTCTTAATATTCCTGTTATCTTTATTTCCGGTGGCCCGATGGAAGCCGGTAAAACTAAATTATCAGATCAGATCATTAAATTAGACTTAGTGGATGCCATGGTAATGGGCGCAGATAAAAATGTGTCAGATGAAGATGTTGAAAAAGTAGAACGTAGCGCATGCCCAACGTGTGGTTCATGTTCAGGTATGTTTACTGCCAACTCAATGAACTGTTTAACAGAAGCATTAGGTTTATCACAACCGGGTAATGGCTCACTAGTTGCTACTCACGCTGATCGTGAAGAATTGTTCTTAAATGCTGGTCGTCGTATTGTTGATCTGTGTAAGCGCTATTATGAGCAAGATGATGAATCGGTATTACCGCGTAATATTGCTAATCGTGACGCCTTTGAAAATGCGATGACACTGGATATTGCAATGGGTGGTTCAACCAATACGGTATTGCATTTAATCGCTGCTGCAATTGAAGGTGAAGTTGATTATAACTTAGCGGATATGGATGCATTATCACGTAAAGTGCCGCAGTTATGTAAAGTGGCCCCATCAACACCGCTCTATCATATGGAAGATGTGCATCGCGCCGGTGGTGTGATGGGGATCTTGGCTGAATTGAATCGTGCGGGTTTATTGCATACTGACAATATGACCGTAATGGGCATGACGATGGCTGAGCAGTTGGCTAAGTTTGATATTGTCACAACCGAATCTGACGCGGTGAAGAAAATGTATTCGGCGGGTCCTGCTGGTATCCGTACCACGAAAGCCTTCAGCCAAGATTGCCGTTGGGATTCACTGGATGATGATCGCGCTAACGGTTGTATCCGTTCAATCGAAAATGCCTATAGCCAAGAAGGTGGTCTTGCGGTACTAACTGGTAACATTGCTATTGATGGTGCGGTAGTTAAAACTGCGGGGGTCGAGGATGATAACTTATTGTTCCGGGGTACCGCGCGGGTATTTGAAAGCCAAGACTCTGCGGTTAGTGCCATTTTAGCCAGTGAAATTAAAGCTGGTGATGTGGTTGTTATTCGTTATGAAGGGCCGAAAGGTGGTCCAGGTATGCAAGAAATGCTATACCCAACCAGTTATTTGAAATCTATGGGACTTGGTAAAGCGTGTGCGCTTATTACTGATGGTCGTTTTTCGGGTGGTACGTCGGGCTTGTCTATTGGTCATGCTTCACCAGAAGCTGCAAGTGGCGGTTTGATCGGTCTAGTTGAAGATGGTGATATTATTGATATTAATATTCCAGAACGTTCGATGAATCTTGTGGTTGCTGATGATGTACTTGCTGCGCGCCGTACTGAAATGGAAAGCCGCGGGGAATTAGCTTGGAAACCAGTTGAGAAGCGCAAACGAAAAGTAACACAAGCATTGCGTATTTACGGTCATTTTGCGACAAGTGCAGATAAAGGTGCGGTACGCGATCGAAATATGATCTAACCTACCTCGTTAGTATTATCGAACAATTCTCAATGATCTATATCAAGGGCTCAGTGATAATCGACTATGATTACTACTGAGCTCTTTTTTTTGAGGGAGATCTTGCTCACAGAAAAAATTATCTTCTGTTCAACATCGATTTAACAAATCTTCTATAAACTTTTCTTAAAATTAGAGTGATCTTTAGTGATTAATTTTGCTAATCTATGTCTATACTGCACCTATATATCGAGAAGCTTTTCTCAGCCAGTTAAATAAACCATAAATCGGAGTAAGCAGCATATGATTATCGGCGTACCTAAAGAGATTAAAAACCATGAGTATCGCGTAGGTATGACTCCTGCAAGTGCACGAGAGCTTATTACACATGGCCATACCGTTTATGTTGAAACATTTGCTGGTGCTGGTATTGGTTTTAGCGACAGCGATTATGAAACTGTTGGTGCAAAAATATTAACAACTGCTGCTGAAGTTTTCGCAACTGCAGATATGATTGTAAAAGTAAAAGAGCCACAAGCTGTTGAACGTGCAATGTTACGCGATGGCCAAGTGTTATTCACTTATTTACACCTTGCACCTGATTTAGCGCAAACAGAAGACCTAATCAAGAGTAATGCAGTTTGTATCGCTTATGAAACAGTAACGGATGCAAACGGTGGTTTACCATTACTTGCGCCTATGTCTGCTGTTGCTGGCCGTATGTCAATTCAGGCTGGTGCACAAGCATTAGAAAAATCACAAGGTGGTTGTGGTCTTCTTATGGGTGGCGTACCGGGTGTTGCTCCTGCAAACGTTGTTGTTATCGGCGGCGGTGTTGTTGGTATGAATGCGGCGAAAATGGCTGTTGGTATGGGTGCTAGCGTAACTATGTTAGACCGTAACCTTACTGTACTTGCTAATCTAGACAACCAATTTGATGGTCGTCTGAAAGTTGTTTATTCTACACACGATGCAATTGAAAAATATGTATTAGAAGCTGATCTTGTGATTGGTGCGGTATTAGTTCCTGGTGCAGCAGCACCGAAACTAGTAACTAAAGACCTAATTTCACGCATGAAGCCTGGTGCTGCTGTTGTTGACGTTGCGATTGACCAAGGTGGTTGTTTCGAAACTTCACATGCGACTACACACCAAGACCCAACTTACATTATTGATGATGTTGTACACTATTGTGTTGCTAACATGCCTGGTGCTGTTGCTAAAACATCTACGTTTGCATTAAACAATGCAACACTACCGTACATCATCAAACTTGCTAACTTAGGTTGGAAAGAAGCATTAATACAAGATGAGCACTTACTAAACGGCTTAAATGTTATCGCTGGTCAAGTAACTGTTCAAGATGTTGCAGAAGCACATAACCTACCGTTCGTTGCACCAAAGAGCATGATTTTATAATCTAGTTTATTGCAATAACGTGTTAAATTAGCACCATTATTTATTAATGGTGCTTTTTTATATGCAAAAGAAAATAACAGCTTTACTTCTTCTTACTGGACTGGGTCTGTTCGGTCTTTATACTGTCCTTAAATCTGATGATGCGATTGAAGTCGAAAAACCAGATGTGCCAGATTTTTCTGCGTTCAATGATGTTACAGCCAAAAAAAATGCATTCTTTAATTATCTACAACCCGCATTTGATACCGTTACTGCTGAAGTATTAGCTGAGCGTACATTGCTCATTCATTGGCAGACTAAAACAACATTAACAGCACAAGAGCAAGTGCAGCTACAAGATATGGCCAGCATGTATAAGGTGACTACTAATAATGACCATGCCTTGATTAATGCATTATTGTTACACGTAGATATTATTCCTGAAGAACTGGTATTTAGTCAGTCGGCGAATGAGACTGGTTGGGGCTCATCACGCTTTGCAAAACTTGGACATAACTTCTTTGGTCAATGGTGTTTTAGCAAAGGTTGTGGGATTGTACCAAATCAACGCGAGCAAGGGGCTGCGCATGAAGTGGCAAGCTTTGATTCGACCGAGGCGTCTGTTCGTTCATATTTCCGCAATATCAATAGAAACCAAAGTTATTTACCGCTACGTGAAATCCGTTCTGAGTTACGTAAAAACGGCGATGTTATTAATGCCTGCGCACTCGCGGCAGGGTTAATTAATTACTCGGAAAGAAAAGAGGCGTACATTGCAGAAGTTCGCGCAATGATCCGTCACAACCGTCAATTCTGGCGAAATAATAAAAATACAGATTATCGTTTATGTGCGGCACCAAAACCTGTAGTGACCGAAATTGATGCAGAAGAAGCGATTGTGCTCCCTGATGTCATCACTTTAACAACTGACTCAACTATTGTTGAAGCGAAAAATAGTGATTCAACAATAGTTGAGTCTAACAAGGCTGCCGATAATGTTGAAAATCACACTGTAACGCCAGAAGAACCAGTAAAATCGGCTGTAGCAGAATAATCATCTAGTTTGTTTGTGAGGTGCTCAGAGCCTTTCTGAGTGCCTTTTTATCTGTTACTTATTTTTAATGGTCTGTATTTTTTTATCTTGTTGGTCCGTAATGGTAACTTAAGTTAAATTTACGCTACAAATCACTACCTTTGTTAAAACAAGCCTGTTTTTTTAATTTCTTTTATTATCGATATAATGCCTACTTTTGAGTATATAAGGGTTTTTGGTGGTTTTAACCCGATAAAATTGACGTTTCTTAATTTAAAGAGGCTTTTATTGATGATTGTGTAGATGTTACATACTCGTAAAAGGTCAAAAAATACTTGGATATGTGACCAACCTCAACTTTCCTGTTGCCAGATGATTGAACTGCTTCCATTCGTCAATGTAGTTGTAATACTCTCCACCCATCAAGTCTTGCAGTGCAAAGAATTGTAAAAATATAAAAATAATATATAAGTAAAAAAACACACACTACTATGATAATTGAAAGGCTGAGTTTGTTATGGATAAATCACTAAGTTCGAAAATATTTATATCCCTGTTTGTGGGCTTGTTACTGGGTACAATTGTTCAGTACGGCTTTGGTGCAGGATCATTCCTTGATACATATTTTGTCGGTGCAGCTACTGCAGTCGGTACTATGTTTGTATCACTGATTAAATTAATGGTTGTGCCATTAGTTTTCATCTCTATTGTATGTGGTGTATGTGAACTGAAAGACATCAAAAGTTTTGGTCGCTTAGGTGGCAAAACGTTCTTCCTTTACCTAGCTAATACAGCAATCGCAATCACAGTAGCACTTATTGTGGCAATGATTGTTCAACCAGGTGTTGGTGCAAACCTTGCTGAATTAGGTGGTACTGCGGTACATCTAACATCAACAGAAACACCTGATATCGGTCAAATGATTGTTAACATCGTACCAAGTAACCCAGTGCAAGCATTTGCTTCTGGTGACATGTTACAAATCATCTTCATGGCAATCATCACTGGCCTAGCAATTCAAGCGCTAGACAAGAAAGGTGGTCCAGCGGTTAATGCATTCCAAATCGCGAACGACATCATGATGAAACTTGTTAGCCTAATCATGAGCTTTGCCCCGTTTGGTGTATTCGCGTTAATGATTCAATTAGGTGCGACGCTTGATGGTGCAACGCTAGCTTCAGTTGCGAGTTATGTGGGTCTAGTTGTAGCATTGCTTTTAGTATGGATATTAATTGTATACCCACTAGCAGTATGGGCATCAACGGGTATCCGCCCAGCCACATTCCGTCGTCAAGTTCGTGAGCAGTTCCTATTTTCACTATCGACAGCAAGTTCAAACGCGACAATCCCGGTAACTATGCGTACCCTTACGGATAAGATTGGTGTATCGAAAACAGTTGCTGGTTTTGGTGTTCCACTGGGCGCTACAATGAACATGTCTGGTGTTTCTATCTACATCTCAATTGCGACAGTATTTGCTGCCAACGCATACGGCACACCACTGCAAGTTACTGATATGTTTACTATGGGTCTAACTATCCTATTACTATCTGTTGGCGCAGGTGGTGTACCAGGTGGCGGTATCGTGATGATCGGTGTGTTACTCACGCAACTTGGTCTACCTGTTGAAGCACTCGCTATTATTGCTGCGGTTGACCGTATTAATGATATGTTCTGTACTTCTGCTAATGTAATCGGTGATACAGCGGTTAATACGATTGTTGCTAAGAGTGAAGGTGAACTAAACCTCGAAATAGCACATGGTTCTGAAGATACAAATACAGTAGCTAAAACAGCTTAATCAATTAATATAAATATCCAAAGGGGAGCGAAATGCTCCCTTTTTTATTTCCTGCAAAAAGTTATCCTGAGTTAAACCTTTTTATCTGTTTCGATTGTTGTTATAACTAAATTATAGCGTTAACGATTGCATGCCAATGCGTTAACTTGTCAGTTATATTTCAATGGATGATCGAGTGACAAATAACGAGCCCCAACAACCCCAATCACAACTTACAGCAAGTGAATACTTATGTAAGATCCTGTTATCACCGGTTTATGAAGCTGCTGTGGTCACCCCGTTACAACCATTAACAAAATTATCTGAACGTTTGGGTAATAGTATTCTTCTTAAACGTGAAGATCGCCAACCCGTGCACTCGTTTAAATTACGCGGTGCATTTAATAAATTGGTGCAATTATCTGAAGAACAAAAATTACGTGGCGTCGTTGCTGCTTCTGCGGGGAATCATGCCCAAGGTGTTGCCTTGTCTGCTAAGAAGTTGGGTATTAAAGCCATTATTGTGATGCCGGTTATTACCCCCGATATTAAAGTGAGCGCGGTGCGTGGTTTTGGTGCCGACGTTTGTTTATATGGTGATAATTTTGATGAAGCATCAAATCATGCCAAGACACTTTCAGCAGAAGAAGGTTATACCTTGATCCCGCCGTTTGATGATCCGGATGTTATCGCGGGGCAAGGTACTATTGCTCGTGAACTGCTAGAACAAAATGCCCATTTAGATTATATCTTTGTGCCTGTTGGCGGCGGCGGTCTTGCTGCGGGTATTGCTGTGTATATCAAACAATTAAAACCATCAATTAAAGTGATTGGTGTTGAGCCTCGAGATTCAGCCTGTTTACGCGCGGCCTTAGATGCTGGTGAACCCGTCACGCTTGACCGTGTGGGTATTTTTGCCGATGGTGTGGCGGTAAAGCGGATTGGTACTGAAACATTCCGCCTTTGTAATGAATTTATCGATGATGTGATCACGGTGAGCAGTGATGAGATCTGTGCAGCGTTAAAAGATATTTTTGAAGATACCCGTGCAATTGCTGAACCATCGGGGGCATTAGCACTGGCAGGATTAAAAAAATATACTGAATTAAACGGTTTACGTGATCAGAATATGACCGCGATCTTAAGCGGTGCTAATGTCAATTTCCATTCATTACGTTATGTATCAGAGCGTAGTGAATATGGCGAGAAGAAGGAAGCTGTGCTTGCGGTGACGATCCCTGAACGTCCTGGTGCATTCTTAAAGTTCTGTGAATTAATCGGTAACCGTGCGGTGACTGAATTTAACTACCGTTATTCTAATCGTGCCGCGGCAAATATCTTTGTCGGTTTACGTACGCCCCAAGGTACGGCTGAATTAGCGACTGTCATTACACAGCTGGAAGATGCAGAGTACCCAGTGGTTGATTTATCTGAAGATGAAATGGCCAAACAGCATGTACGTTATATGGTTGGTGGGCGTCCTGCTGAAGATTTGCAAGAACGTTTGTTTAGCTTTGAATTCCCTGAACATCCAGGCGCATTGCAAAACTTTCTATTAACTCTAGGTATGAATTGGAATATTACCTTATTTCATTATCGTAACCATGGTGCTGCTTATGGTCGTGTATTAACGGGCTTTGAGTTACCTGATGGTGAGATGAAAGCTTTTTCAGCTTATTTAGTTAAGTTGGGTTATCAATATAAAGAAGAAACTAACAATCCGGCGTATAAGTTTTTTCTTGCGCATTAAATAGTATCGATGGGTCAAATTTACTCATTGTCCACCACTGAGAATAAATCAATTCTCAGTGGTACTTCTCTGCCTATATCGCTGTAAAAAATTACGCGAGTCATGATTGCGCCCAATCCCTCTCCTTGCTGACCTGCAACTTGATTAATGTTAATTTCGATATCGATAGGTAGGCTGTTGATATGACCTCGTTGAATATTATTGCTCGTTACTAATCGGGCTAGTACAGGTTCTAATTTTAACTGTTTAAGCTGGGTTATATTACTAATATAAATATAAAAATATGGAGGGAAACTGCTTTCTTTCGGTAGTGTTTTAGTTAATTTATATTGATAATTTTGTTGCTCATTACGTAGTTTAATGGCTTTAATTGGAAATGCTTGCAGCTGGCGATCATAAGCACCTAGATTGACCTCGGTTTGTAAGCGTAGAAGTTGCCCTCGTTGTTGTTCATTACTCATTTTCCAGTGTCGGCGTAGTTTTATTTTTTTGAGTGCAAGCAAGGCGTCATCATTATTATAAAAATTTACAATGTCTGGATGATAAAGAGCGGTGTAAGCATCTATGTGCTGGTTAAAAGAGTAGTCTTTATTCAGTAAGATGGATGCTGTTAATGCGCGGTCCCAATTAAGGTAATGTGCTTTTCCCGTTGTGGTTAACAGCGGATTTTTATTAAATACTGGAGATGAAGTTAAACGTTTTTGATTAAGGCTACAAGCTGATAGTAGAAGCGATAATATGAGTATTAATGATTGCTGCATGGTTGTGTCCTTTGGTCAAATTAATAGAACCGTATGTATACCGTCGAACTGCACTAATCACTATAACAACTGAATCATTAACGAAAGTATGAATAAAGCATACTATTGGGTACTTGAAAGATAGAATAAATAGCCTAGTTTTAAGTAAATAGTGCTACCCTTTACCGCAATTAATTTATCATTTTTATATTGGAAATATTATGCTGAGCTATCGCCACAGTTTTCACGCTGGCAACTTTGCTGATGTACTTAAACACACGGTCGAAGTATTGATTTTAGAAGCGTTAAAACAAAAGGATACACCTTTTATTTATCACGATACTCATTCTGCAGCCGGTCGTTATAGCTTGTCGAGTGAACATGCTGAAAAAACAGCTGAGTATGTTGATGGTATTGCGCGTATTTGGCAGCAAAATGAAGTGCCTGCGCCAATCATCCCTTATTTAAGTGTAATTAAACAATTAAATAAAACGTCGACGTTGAAACATTATCCTGGGTCACCATTGGTTGCGCGTTTATTATTACGTGAGCAAGACCGCATGCAAATGACTGAGTTACATCCAGCTGATGTAAAATTACTGGAGCAAGAATTTGCTGGAGATCGCCAAGCGCGTGTTCATAAAAAAGATGCATACGAAGGCTTAAAAGCGCTATTACCGGGACGTTCAAAGCGTGGACTCGTACTATTGGACCCGTCTTATGAAATCAAAACGGAATACCGCCAAGTTGTTCAAGAGATCGCACAAACTTATCGCCGTTTTGCAACGGGTACTTATGCATTATGGTACCCAGTTATTGAGCGTCGTACGATTGATCGCTTAATGCGTGATTTTGTTGGTACTGGCATTAAAAAGATTTTAGTGATCGAGTTATGCGTAAAAGGTGATACTGAAGAACGTGGTATGACTGGTACTGGTATGGTTGTTATTAATCCACCGTGGAAATTAGTTTCGCAAATGGAAGAGTTACTGCCTTGGTTAACGAAAGAATTAGCGCAAGATCAAAATGCATTTTTCCGTCTTGAGTGGTTAGTTCCAGAATAAGTAAATGTAATGTAGAATTATGATATTGAAGTATATCGTAATTCTAACTTGCGTACGTAATACTTAGGTTGTGTTTTATTCATATAGTTTGAAGTTCAAAAAATTATAGAATTAGTACAAAGTATTAAGTCGCACATGTAAAAATAGGCCGATTATGAAGCAATGGATCGCAGAACAATTATCAGCGCAGGGCTCTGTCGCTGCTGGGTTACCCGCTAAACATATCGGTGGGGAAGGTGAGCATTTGGTTTTTTTTCATGCTAATGGTTTTCCGCCAGCCATGTACCAACAAATGTTACAACCGCTTACCGACGAATATAAAGTTAGCGCTGTTTACCAGCGTCCGTTATGGCCATTACCGGTTCCCGATGATTTTGATAATTGGCGATTAATGATCGATGACGCTTGTCGTTTTATTACCGCGCAACCAGAGCCCGTTACCTTAGTCGGCCATTCGATGGGTGGTTTGATTAGTATCATTTGTGCGGTTCGTGAGCCTGAAAAAGTGAAACAACTTGTTCTTCTGGACCCGGTTATTCTTGAACCCCATATGATTTGGGTTATGCGTAATCTACCTCACTTCTTACGTAAGAAATTACCACTGGTTGAAAAAACATTAAGACGTCCAAATACGTTTGCTAATATTCAGCAAGGTTTCGATTTTCACCGTAAAGTGCGTGGTTTTAAAGGTATTTCTGACAGCGTATTATCTGATTACATGGCCGAAGGTTTGTACCAAACCGATGACGGTTTTAAACTGAGTTATAGTCGTGAGTGGGAAGCTTCTATTTATCAGACAGTACCTTGGGTTTGGTCGAGCGTTAAAAATTTAACGACCGATACCGTGGTGATCAGAGGGTGTAACTCTGATACGTTATCGGCAGAAGCCGTCGCTCGATTATTGCGTAAGCAGCCACATATTAAACTGGTTGAAGTGGACGGTGGGCATTTGTTCCCGTTAGAGCAACCGCTGCAAACGGCTGACCTTATTCGCCAGCACTTAGCTATTAATAAACATTAGGTCAATATGTATATATCTCGATTAATTAGCCTAGCGTTACGCAAGCTCACTGCTGAACTGCGTTGGGCGAATCTATTTTTTATTTTTTGTAGTTATTTAGCCGTCGTATGGGGATTGTTATGGTTAGCGGGTGAAAGCACGTTAATTGAACCGCTGACATTTTTCTATTACACCGTTGTGGTGATCAGCACGGTTGGTTTTGGTGATTTATCGCCGGCGACAGCACATGGACAACTTGTTGTTGCTTTGGTACAGATCCCTTTTGGGTTATTAATTTTTGGTGCTGCGATTGGTAAAACCACGCAAGCAATCGTGGCACTCGCAAGGAAAGGTATGAACGGAAAAAAAGATTTTAGTACTTATAGCGACCATATTTTAATTTTAGGCTGGCGTGCGCATCGCACTAAACGGATTTTAGAGCTGATTCTTGCCGATAAAAAGCGGTATAAACGCAAGATAATTTTGTGTGTTGAGCGCGATATGAGCCATCCATTCCCACAACTGCTGGATGTGGAGTTTGCCAAACTAGAATCTTTCACCGATCGTGATGAATTAGCGCGTATTGCGATTGCACAGGCGAGTTCTATTATTGTTGATGGTGAAAATGATGAAATGACACTATCTATGGCATTAAGTGCCTCATCACACGCCTCAAAAAAGGCGCATATCAGTGCTTATTTTCATGAGGAAAGTAAAGCTGATCTGCTGCGAGCGCATTGTCCCAATGTCGAATGCGCAAGTTCACGCCATGCCGAAATTTTAGTACGAACGATGCAGTCGCCTGGTGCCAGTATTGTCCATGAACAATTGTTTTCTACTCTTGAGGAGGCTACGTTATATTCTCTGACTTTAGAAGGCGCTCCGGAAATGACGGTTGGTGATGTATTTCAGCCTTTGCGTGAAAAATATGCGATGACTTTAATGGCTATTGCAGACGATGAGAAAGGAACAGGGTTTAAATTAAATCCAGCCATGGACACAGCACTTAAGAATGGTCAGGTGTTACATTATATCGCTAATGAACGGATCCGTAAGCACGAGATTAATTGGGTAGATGTATTATTATTGAACATAGATAAGTAAGGACAGGTCTCTTACTGGATAAACGCGAAGTAGCTAGAAATAGTGACCTGATATTACAATAGTAAAAAGTATATCAGGCCAATCTATTATTTTTCGAGTTCTGTTAAACGTGCTTCTAACGCCGCTAACTTTTCACGAGTACGTAATAATACTTTAGTTTGAACTTCAAATTCTTCGCGGTTAACCAGATCAAGTTTATTCAGTTGTGATTGCAATACTTGATGGATCTTCTTTTCTACTTCTGCTCCTAACGATTTAACACCCGTTGGTAGAGATTCATGTATTTGCTTCGCGATTTCTTCTAATTTTTGTGGCTTGATCATACGGCACCTAATTACGGAGTGAGTTTAACATTCGTTCATTTCGTTTGATGATAGTCTAGCATTTTAGTTATCGATTAATCGACCTAAAATGAATGCTGAAAATTGATCAGCGGTAATATTTTTACCACTCCATTTTCAGCATAGTTTAATAAACCAATCTGTAAACCTTGTAAGTTTTCGGTTACGTTGAATAAACCAAATTGAAATTTAGCCGTTTTTGCATAATTAATTACACCAAAATCAACAAGAGATAACCGGTCGCTATAGTTAACTAAGCCTATATTTGCGCCCGCCACTGTTTTTGATAAATTAACCATGGCTAAATTGACACCCTTCACATGGCTGGTGTTATTTACAAGGGCCATGTTAAAACCGGTATCTTGACCTAGATGCCAGTTAAGTAAACCAAATGACGTTCCTGAAAATTCCTTGTTTACTTTACTTGCTCCAAGCAATAAATTAAAACTTATGCCTTCAAATTTATCTACTTCAGATAAACCTAATACGGCCATATCAAAGCCTTGTACTTTTTCTGTTTGTCCATGGAATAATGAAAAGCGGAAACCATTAACATCCTGACTTTTTGGCGCGTTGAGGCCAACCGTGGAAAATTGTGTTGGCACCTCATTGGCAACTGCTGTTTGGCTTAGACTTAAAGCGGCTAGCATTAGCATGCCTATTTTTTTTAATCCCATGAAAACTCCATAGTAACAATGATAAGAGAAGAGTAGATCCCGATTATAACGGAACACTCTTGTTATTCTTAATAATAATGTATGACAAATTAATGATTAATCATACTAAAAAAAGCTGCAATCGAAGGTTCGTCAAAGCGTTTTCGCTGACAGCATAAACCAAGATCGAATGGATCTATTGTATTACTGTTTTCAAAGGTCAAGACACGATCTCTGACTGGACTGTTATCAACCACAACCGCAGGGGCTATACCTACTCCAAGCCCTAATGCGACCATACTGACAATCGCTTCATGACCTGCAACCGTGGCATAAATACTCGGTTTAATTTTCATTTGTTTAAACCATTTATCAATCCTTTTACGTGCAGGCCCGTGCTCAGGTAAGATAAAAGGCACGGCATTCCAATTAATATTATCTTGCATTATTTGCTGTTGAACTTGGCAGGAAATCACCGGGGTAATGATTGATAGCGGTACTTTTGCAATCTCGACAAATTTTAATCGATTCGATATTTGGTCTGGATGGGCAGCAATGGCAATATCAATTTTTTCTTCATCAACCAGTTGCATGCCCATCGCTGCATCTCCGGTAATCAGTTTTAATTCAACATTTGGGTGCAATAAGCGGAATTTATCGAGAATCGGTGGTAAATGACTATAGGCTGCGGTCACTGAGCAGAAAATCGTAAGCTCACCATCAAGTTCGCCGCTGTGATTATTCAGGTCAGCTTTCAGTTGAGTCCAATTTTCGAGAGTTTGTTGGGCGAAGCTTTGTAGTCGTTTCCCACTTTCGGTTAATGCTACTGAGCGATTATCTCGGGCGAATATTTGGCTGCCAACCGCTTCTTCTAAACGCTGCATAGTGCGGGTCAGTGTTGATGTACTGACATGCATCGCTTCTGCCGTTTTCCCAAAGTGTAAAGTGGCCGCTAAATGTAAAAAAAGTTGTAGTGAACGAATATCCATATTTCACCTTATTCTTAGTGGGTTTAATTGTTATTTTCTGTGTGCAATCATTAATGATAATAATGAGTTTAAGTGTAAGACATTGTGATTAATTATAATGGAATGATTTAGTCTAAAACTCTGCATTTACATTTATAGTTGGGTTTAAGTTTTACTGGTTCGGTACTTTCTTTGTTTTAACACCGCGTTCGAACGGCGTTCTTGTATATAAATGCGAACGTTGCGTTTATTGCAACACTATATTGTAAATATATCATTTCCAGCAATGTGTAACTTAGCATATAGTGAGTGGTAGAGCATCACTGGAGTGGTGATAGCGCATTCAAATTACAAAATTCTCATGGAGAGCAACATGGCTAACTATTTTAACACTTTAAACTTACGCCAGCAGTTAGAGCAACTTGGTAAATGTCGTTTTATGGATCGCAGTGAGTTTGCTGACGGTTGTAACTTCATTAAAGATTGGTCAATTGTTATTGTGGGTTGTGGTGCACAAGGCCTAAACCAAGGTCTAAACATGCGTGACTCGGGTCTTAACATTTCTTATGCATTACGTGCTGCGGCGATTACAGAAAAACGTCAGTCATTCTTAAATGCATCAGAAAATGGTTTCGTTGTTGATACTTATGAGAATTTAATCCCACAAGCAGACCTAGTACTTAACCTTACACCTGATAAGCAGCATTCAAATGTAGTTGAAACTATCATGCCGCTAATGAAGCAAGGTTCAACGCTGTCTTATTCTCACGGTTTCAATATCGTTGAAGAAGGCATGCAAGTGCGTGAAGACATTACTGTAGTAATGGTTGCGCCTAAGTGCCCTGGTTCTGAAGTTCGTGAGGAATACAAACGTGGTTTCGGTGTACCAACACTGATCGCAGTTCACCCTGAAAATGATCCTAAAGGCAATGGCCTAGCAATTGCAAAAGCATACGCTTCTGCAACGGGTGGCGATCGCGCGGGTGTACTTGAGTCTTCGTTTGTTGCTGAAGTTAAATCTGACCTGATGGGTGAGCAAACTATCCTATGTGGTATGTTACAAACCGGTGCAATTCTTGCGTTTGATAAAATGGTTGCTGACGGTAAATCACCAGCATACGCAGGTAAACTAATTCAGTTTGGTTGGGAAACTATCACTGAAGCACTTAAGTATGGCGGTATCACGAACATGATGGATCGCCTATCTAATCCTGCAAAACTTAAAGCATTCGATATGGCTGAAGAAATGAAAATAACACTTCGCCCATTATTCGAAAAGCACATGGATGACATCATTACGGGTCATTTCTCATCAACGATGATGGCTGACTGGAAAAACGATGATGTGAACCTACTTAAATGGCGTAAAGAGACTGGCGAAACTGCCTTTGAGAATTACCCTGAATCAGACATCGTGATTGACGAGCAAGAGTTCTTCGACAACGGAACATTATTTGTTGCTATGATTAAAACGGGTGTTGAACTTGCGTTTGAAAGCATGGTCGCATCAGGTATCGTTGATGAGTCTGCATACTATGAATCACTACATGAAACGCCGCTAATTGCGAACACAATTGCCCGTAAGCGTTTATATGAAATGAACGTTGTTATTTCTGATACAGCTGAATACGGTTGTTACCTGTTTGCTCACGAAGCGGGACCACAACTACGTGAATACGTAAATGCATTACCAACTGAACTAATGGGGTCTGCATTCTCTGCTGAATCAAACGGCGTTGATAATGCGCGTTTAATCGAAGTTAACGACGAAATTCGTAATCACCCTGTAGAAGCTATCGGTAAGAAATTACGTGGTTATATGTCAGACATGAAGAAAATTGTTGGCTAATACCTGATATAAGTATCAAGGTTTAGTTGATATAGCCCAGTAAGCATGATTATGTTTACTGGGCTTTTTTTATGCAAATATCCGATAGAATTATGTTAGAAAAGGAGAACGAATAGCTTAACAATATATACTTTAGTTACCCATCATAAGCGTTTGCTATCCTAGTATTTTCATCTGGTCACATTCATTATTCTATAGCATACGTCGTGATTAAATATTTCACGATTGCTTTTGACTCAAACATATCTATGTTGGTGTTTGGATCTTTCAAGAAAGGGACTTGTACTGTGCCATGCTCTGCAAAAAATACACTGCGCTTAGTTTCTGGTAATGGGCTGTATTCTCCCGGGCTTAAGCGTCGTGTTGCAGGACCAAGTTCACCAAATTGTTGCTTACCTAAATTAACCAATAAATACGGCAGTTCTAATTCACATAGCGTCTCACGAACAGGGCGTGAATAAGGGCTACTTTCAAAACTGTATAATACCAGTGGGTCAGTAGGCTTTAATGCGGGTTTTTTAGTTTTACCTGCGTTGCAACGGATCAGCGATGCACTTGTTGAACTCACATAATTAAAAATATTCGCGCGTAACCGAATCGGTGCACTGCTATTCGCATAATGCTTGTATAGATAGCTGATGATCTCAGACGTTGAATTTAAGATGATCTGGGTGTTCTTATCAATCAAAAATGGAATTTTATCTGTGCTGTACATTTCTTGTAGCTCTTGCCTGTGACGCTCTCCACCTTTGGGGCAGGGAATAATAAGCACATCAAGATTCAATTCTGAAATCGCTTCACGTACTAAGCGACAAAGTGGGTCGGCTTCGTTGTCATACATGATTAACGGATCTTGCTCATTAATCGTGGTTTTTGCCGCTTTGGTACCCGCCCATAAGCGGGTTTGTGAAGCCAGAGTAGAAGTCAGTAGATCAAACATAGCGTAAATCCGTCTAGTTAAAGCTTCATCTTAAATGCACAAATTTGAAAAATCTGTCTAGTCTGGGGTAGGATAATATTATTCTGATAGAAGTGTTATTTATCGCAAACTTTGAGTTATGAGATTGAATCAGTATAATGCGTTTTTTGCTTGATTTGGGGTAGGGTATGTCGGCCGAATATGATAATCGTTTTGGTGGTATTGCACGTTTATATGGACTAAAAGCACTGCAGTTTTTTAATCAAGCACATGTGTGTGTGATTGGGATTGGTGGTGTGGGTTCTTGGGCGGCAGAAGCGTTAGCGCGTTCGGGTGTAGGCAAGATCACGCTGATTGATATGGATGATATTTGCGTGACGAATACTAACCGTCAAATTCATGCATTAAAAGATACTATCGGTCAGCAAAAAATTGATGTGATGGCGGCACGTATTCATGCCATTAATCCGGAATGTGTGGTTAATCTTATCGATGATTTTGTCAGTACCGATAATATTGGCGAACACCTGAGCACAGATTATGATTATGTGATTGATGCGATTGATAGTGTACGTTCAAAATCGGCGTTATTAGCCTATTGCAAACGTAACAAAATCAAATGTATCACTATTGGTGCAGCAGGTGGACAAATAGATCCAACGCAAATTCAGGTGACTGACTTAGCGAAAACGTATCAAGATCCGTTAGCGGCTAAAGTACGTTCTGACTTGCGTCGTTTATATAATTTCACTAAAAATACCAAACGTAAATTTGGTATTGAATGCGTGTTTTCTACGGAACAACTCATTTATCCCAGTTCTGATGGTGAAGTATGCATGACCAAGAATTTTGCTGATGGTGCAACGGGCATGGATTGTTCAAGTGGTTTTGGCGCATCCACGGCGGTGACAGCCAGTTTTGGCTTAGTTGCGGCGTCGAGAGTATTAAAAAAACTAGCCGAAAAAACCAACGCATAACTCGCTCAGTTAGTTTGTTTCATTAATACTGTCATCAGTTAAGTCATGTTCTCAAACATGACTTAAACCAGTTAATATAGATTGTGTTAACTGGTTTTATTTTATTAAAATCAACATACTATTTTTACCTTCCCAATATTCTATTCTTATAGTTCTTGATAATAGGGCTTGTTGTTATTTATCTGCATTGATTTGATCTTCGCTAAATTCGGTTATGTTAATAACTTGTGATACCATTCAAACACATGTTTGAAAAGTAAAACAGATCACATCAAGTAAGGAAACAAGGTATGAGTAAAGTATTTATCGTTGCAGCAAAACGTACAGCCCTTGGTAGTTTTGGCGGTAGCTTAGCGGGTGTGGATGCCGCAACATTAGGCGCGACCGTAATTAAAGGTGCACTAGTCGCAGCTAATGTTAATCCTGAGCACGTTGATGAAGTCATTGTTGGTAATGTGATTAGTGCTGGACAAGGTATGGGACCAGGTCGTCAAGCTGCAATGCAAGCGGGTATTCCTGCAACAGTGCCTGCTTATACGTTAAACATGATCTGTGGTAGTGGCATGAAAACGATTATGGATGGTGCGGCACATATTAAAGCTGGTGATGCGGACATAGTGGTTGCTGCAGGCATGGAAAGTATGTCTAACATTCCTTATTTGATGCCAGCGAAAACACGTTTTGGCTCTAAAATGGGTAACATGACCATGGTTGATGCCATGATTAATGATGGTTTGACGGACGTATTTAATAATTACCACATGGGTATGACGGCAGAAAATATTGTTGATCAATTTGGTTTAACCCGTGAACAACAAGATACGTTTGCTGTCGGCAGCCAACATAAAGCGGTGGCTGCGATCGCGGCAGAACGTTTCGTTGACGAGATTGTGCCAGTTGAAATAAAAGTACGTCGTCAGACGCAAAGTTTTGCGACGGATGAATATCCAAAAGACAATACCAGTGTTGAAGGTTTAGCTAAATTACGTCCAGCATTTAAAGCGGATGGTTCGGTGACAGCGGCAAATGCATCTGGTATTAATGATGGTGCCGCTGCGATCATCTTAGCCTCTGAAGCGGCGGTAGAAAAATACGGTTTAGAGCCAATGGCAGAGTTAATCGCTTATGGTCAAGGTGGTATTGACCCACAAGTTATGGGGTTAGGCCCCGTTCCTGCTATTGAGCAAGCACTAAAGCGTGCAGATATGTCATTAGAGCAGATAGAATTATTAGAATTAAACGAAGCCTTTGCTGCGCAAGCATTAGGGGTAATGACTAATCTGACTCAAGAGCATAATGTTGATATGGACTGGTTTGCAGATAAAACCAATGTGAATGGTGGCGCGATTGCTTTAGGTCATCCTTTGGGTGCTTCCGGTGGTCGTATTACTGTGACGCTATTACATGAAATGCAGAAACGTGGTGTAGATTATGGCTTAGCATCGTTGTGTATTGGTGGTGGTATGGGCACAGCTTTGATTGTTAAAAATCTGCAGAAATAGTAAACATCAGTTGATATATAAGTGGTGTTAATCAATTCACCACTTATATTCTCATTATTAAGCCGCTTGAATTGCCGCGATCACCGCTTTTAAACCATTGCCACGAGAAGGGCTAAGCTGTTGCATAAAACCAAGCTGAGAAAAATAGTCATCAATATTAAATGCTGCTATTTCAACGCGCGTTTTACCATTAACAGCTGCTAATAATGCCGCCATTAAACCTTTAACAATACGCGCATCTGAATCCAGACCAAACCATAGTCGCTCATCATTGTCACAACTAAACGCTAACCAAGCCTGACTTTCGCAGCCTTTAATTTGATTTTCTGCTACTTTATAATCATCAGTTAACGCTGGGATCTTATTACCGAGCAAAATTAATTGACGGTATTTATTTTGCCAACCATTTTGTGCGGTTAATAAAGTCATTACATCGCTACTGGTAATTTCGTTACCAAATGGGCTCGACGAGAAATCGGTCATGATCATTCCTGTATTACCAACCAGACATAAAGTCTCGTGGGATAAAGTTAATTTTTTATTTATTGAGATTAGAGTAAATCTTGCAATTCATTTAATGCTGTAATGAAGAAGTCTATTTCTGCTTTTGTGTTATAAATGGCGAGTGATACACGAATAGTACCGGATAAGTTAAGGCTCTGCATCAAAGGTTGTGCACAGTGATGACCGGTACGCACTGCTATGCCTTGTAAATCCAACAGCATACCCACATCACCATTATGGGCGTCTCCCATAATAAAGCTGACGCCACCTGCACGATGTTGAGGTGAACCAATAATCTTAATGCGTGGCATTTTTTCGAGTTGCGCTGTGGTGTAGGCTAGTAGTTCAGCTTCGTGATCTGCCAGCGCTTGGCGATCGTAACTCTTTAAAAAAGTCATGGCGCGCGCAAGGCTGATTGTTCCGGCAATATTCGGTGTACCCGCTTCAAACTTAAACGGTAATTCGTTATAAGTTGTATGTTCAAAGCTGACGGCTTTAATCATTTCCCCACCGCCTTGCCAAGGCGGTAGCTGATTAAGCAACATTTCTTTACCCCAGAGCACGCCGATACCAGTGGGGCCATACATTTTATGCCCAGAGAACACATAAAAGTCACAACCGAGTGCTTGCACGTCTACGTCCCAATGTGAAATAGCTTGGGCACCATCGATTAATACCTTTGCGTTAGTTTGTTTAGCTAAAGCAATGATCTCTTCAATGGGATTCACAGTGCCAATCGCATTAGATACATGGCTAACGGCAACAAGTTTAGTTTTATCGCTTAATAACAACTTGTAAGCCTGCATATCGATATCTGTTGACGGCAATAGAGGAATGACTTTAATAATTGCCCCTGTACGCTGTGCTAGCATTTGCCAAGGCACGATATTAGCGTGGTGCTCTAGGGTTGAAATGATAATCTCATCCCCAGCTTGAAATTCTGTTGTTAAGCTGTTCGCGATTAAGTTGATCGCTTCTGTTGTGCCACGGGTCCAAATTATTTCTTTACTGCTATTTGCATTAATAAATTGCGCACAGATATCACGGGCATTTTCATACGCGGATGTTGCTTGCGCGCTGAGGGCATGTGAAGCGCGGTGTACATTTGCGTTAATGTCACGATAGTAGGTATTAATCGCCTCGAGAACGCACAAGGGTTTTTGACTTGTCGCTGCATTATCTAAGTAAATTAATGGGTGATCATTCACTTGTTGGGATAATACGGGGAATTGTTGTCTAAGGTCGGTTAATTCTATATCGTTAAGCATTGGTGTAAACTCACTATCAAGGAGTGGGGATTATAACCTGAAAAAAAGGGTTTCGCATTTGTACATTTAGGCGAATCGAAATACTTTTTGCAATTATTATGATTTAATTTTTATTGCTTGTTTTTGGCCTTTTTTTTGTGTTTTAAACTGTTTTATTTCATTTTGGCTCAAAAAGTAATCGTTTGCGCTTGTTTTTAGCACTACTTTTATGTGTTTAAAGGTGGTGATATTTTGCACTATTATTGATTTATGTCTGAGTTTACTGTATAAACCGAGCATTAAAAGTATACCTAGTAGCTTCAAATGCGACTATGTAGACACTTATATTTGAAGTTATTGGAGCACACTATGTCAAAAGTATGCCAAGTTACTGGTAAAAAACCAGCTGTTGGTAACAACGTTTCTCACGCAAAAAACCGCACACGTCGCCGTTTCTTGCCAAACCTGCACACACATCGTTTCTGGGTTGAGAGCGAAAACCGCTTTGTAAAATTACGTCTTACTTGTAAAGGTATGCGTATTATTGATAAAAAGGGTATCGATTCAGTTCTTGCTGAAATGCGTGCCCGTGGTGAGAAGGTTTAAGGAGCTATATTATGCGCGATAAAATTCGTCTGAATTCATCTGCTGGTACTGGTCACTTCTATACCACAGATAAGAACAAGAAAAACATGCCTGAAAAAATGGAAATCAAAAAATTTGATCCCGTTATTCGTAAGCACGTTATGTACAAAGAAGGCAAAATCAAGTAATTCTTGATTTCGTATTCAATGTATAAAAAATGCCAGTTATTTATAACTGGCATTTTTTTATGTTAATTTTGCTACAATCTAATCTCTACTTCTTTCCTTTAATGTTTTAGTCTGGTGCTGTCGCTATGAAAATGAATCCCCGTCAGGATGAAGCTGTTAAATATATTTCCGGTCCTTGCTTAGTACTCGCTGGTGCAGGTAGTGGTAAAACACGTGTTATTACCACCAAAATTGCTCATTTAGTGCAAAACTGTAGTTATCAGGCCAAGAATATTGCTGCGGTAACTTTTACCAACAAAGCGGCGCGTGAGATGAAAGAGCGCATTGCTCAAACATTAGGTAAGAAAGAAGCAAAAGGCTTAATGGTATCGACGTTCCATACCTTAGGTTTAAATATTATTCGTAAAGAATATAAAAATTTAGGTATTAAACAAGCATTCACACTGTTTGATGATCAGGACCAACTCGCCTTATTAAAAGAGCTAACTCAAGAGACGCTCGAAGAAGATAAAGAACTAATTGATCAATTACGTAGTGCTATTTCGAATTGGAAAAATGAGTTGGTATTACCGGCACAAGCTATTGCCCGAGCGCAAATGCCGCAAGATAAATTATTTGCCCAGTGTTATGACGATTATATGCGTCACATGAAAGCATATAACGCCTTGGATTTTGATGATTTGATCATGATGCCAACCTTGTTATTACGACTCAACGATGAAGTTCGCGAACGCTGGCAAAACAAGATCCGCTATTTATTAGTGGATGAGTACCAAGATACCAATACCAGCCAATATGAGCTGGTGAAACTGATTGTTGGCCAACGTGCTAAATTTACCGTTGTTGGTGATGATGATCAGTCTATCTATTCGTGGCGTGGTGCCCGTCCTGAAAATCTCACGTTATTACAAAAAGATTTTCCTGGTTTGAAAGTGGTAAAGCTAGAGCAAAACTATCGCTCGACGCAACGTATTCTTAAAGCCGCGAATATTTTAATTGATAACAACCCGCATGAGTTTAATAAACGCTTATTCAGTGAACTTGGGTATGGCGATCCGATTAAAGTATTCACAACAAAAAATGAAGAACATGAGGCTGAAAAAGTAGTATCCGAACTGTTAGCACACAAGTTTATGGCACGTAGTGAATATAAAGATTATGCGATATTATACCGTGGTAACCACCAATCTCGATTATTTGAAAAAGCATTAATGACGAATCGTATACCGTATAAAATCAGCGGAGGTACATCATTTTTCTCTCGTGCTGAGATCAAAGATATGATGGCTTATTTGCGTTTATTAGTGAATCCGGATGATGATAATGCGTTTTTACGTGTTGTGAATGTACCACGTCGTGAAATTGGCCCGACAACATTAGAAAAATTAGGTAATTACGCCAACATGCGTAATATAAGTTTGTTTGCTGCTAGCTTTGAAATGGGCTTAGAACAAACCCTCACTGGACGTGGTTTACTTGCCGTTCGTGGCTTTACCCGTTGGTTAGTTGAGTTAGCAGATCAAGAACAGCGTAGTGATAGTATCGATGCTGTGCGTGATATGGTGCGTGATATACATTATGAAGACTGGTTGTATGAGACCAGCCCTAGTGCCAAAGCCGCTGAAATGCGTATGAAGAACGTGTCAGAGTTATATCGTTGGGTTACAGAAATGCTCAAAGGGGATGATCTCGATGAAGAGATGACGCTGGCACAAGTGGTTACCCGCTTAACGTTACGTGACATGCTCGAGCGCAATGAAGAAGAAGATGATTCAGATCAAGTGCAGCTAATGACTTACCATGCTTCGAAAGGACTGGAATATCCGTACGTGTTTATGGTTGGGATGGAAGAGGGTATTTTACCGCATCAAAGTTCCATTGATGATGATCCAAATGTCGAAGAAGAACGCCGTTTAGCTTATGTGGGCATCACTCGTGCACAAAAAGTATTGTTCATGATGTTATGTAAAGAGCGCCGTCAATTTGGTGAAGTAGTGAAACCTGAACCAAGCCGATTTTTGCTTGAATTACCGCAAGATGATCTGGAATGGGACCTACGTAAAAAACCAGACTCTCCTGTTGAAAAGCAAGAGAAAGGCAAGCGTGGAGTTGCAAATTTAAGAGCGCTGTTTAACAAGTAATTGAGAATAGTATAAATAAAATAACGCTTATTAGAGTTCTAATAAGCGGTCAACCTGCGTATAGTCCATTGGCTGAGCAATATAACTGCCTTGACCAAACTCACAGCCAAGCTCGATTAATTTAGCATGCTGCTGAGGATTGCTAATCCCTTCAACAATGACTTTAAAACCCAGATCGTGGCTAATATCTCTAATGACGCGAATCAACGACAGATCTTTTTTAGACATCAGCATACGATTGGTAAAGCTGCTGTCTATTTTGACAAAGTCGATCGGATATTTGAAAAATTCATTCAAAGAACTAAAACCGGTACAAAAGTTATCTAATCCTACTTGCACCCCTATTTGGCGTAATTTTTCTAACGCGTGTATGGCAAATTCATTGTGAGCCATAAACTCATGCTCTCTGAATTCAAATACTAAACGATGTGGAGGGATCCGTTGTTGTTGAATAATAAAAATTAAATGTTCAACAGCGCCTTCAAGAATGAGATGTTTGACGGATAAGTTCATTGCTAACATGATTTGCTGATTATTAGGGTGCGAATCATGCCATTTTTTTAATTGTAAACAGGCTTGATACATAATGTGTAAATCAAGGGTGATAATAATATCGGTACGTTCAGCGAAAGACATAAAACTATTGTCATGATGCTCTTCTTGCCAATGGGCAATGACTTCAAAACCGACTAATTGGTTACTGTTAAGCTGAATAATGGGTTGGTAATACGGCAGAATATCATTGTTAATAATAGCGGTAGTTAGCTTTTCTTGTTGCAATATAGCTAAGGTATTTTCAGCTGGTACGGGTAACGCAGTTGATAGATGGTATTGACCGAGACCTTGCTGTTGGGCCATTTTTAGGGCGATATCTGCGTCTTTCAATACTTTACTCACAGAGTGGGGGGCTTGTTGTAAACTAATTCCAATACTGCAGCTGCAGAGAATTTTATAGTTACTTACCTGAAAGCTAAAGCGGAACTGTGATTGAATCTTTTTAGCGAGGTTGATAGCGCCATCTGCATCGACTATATCCGTTTTTAATAAGGCAAACTCATCGCCTTGTAAGTTAACCAAGCAGTCGTTACTGGAGGTTAATGATTGCAAGTGGTTGCGAATGATTGTAATGAGTTTATTACTGAGTTCACTGCCAAAATTTTGTTCTACATCGGCGATGTTATCAATTTTAATTAGTAATAATACAAAACTTTGTTGAGTTTGCTGCAGTTGTTGTGATGCTGATTTTAGCTGTGTTAAAAATAAGGCTCGTTGTGTCCGTAATGAACGTGATAGGGCGAGACCGATAAGTTTGGTGCTGCTTGCCTTGTGTTGGTTTGATAGACGATCCTTGTTCACTGTCGGCATCCTAATGGTCTTTAATCACGAAAAAACTAAGTCTTATAGTGATAAAGTCTAGCAGTGGATAACGGAGGGTCAAAAAAAAGCCACTAAAAAATGAGTGGCTTGATCGAAGAATTGCTTGGTTATAATCGGAGAGTTAAGGTCATCCTGTTGTTATAACGTTATTTATCTCTCGTGTTACAGGCCTTGGATCATGTAATCAACAGCTGCTTGTAATTCGTCATCAGAACATGTTGCACAAGTACCACGTGCTGGCATCGCGTCATTGAAGCCTTCGATAGCATGGCGATAAAGTGTGTCTTTACCTTTTGCAATTCGAGGTCCCCATTGATCTGCATTACCTTTAATTGGAGCACCAGCAAGGCCACTGCCGTGACACATGTTACAAGTAGTCGTATAAATTTGTTCACCTGAGCGTGGTTCTGCAGGTACAGTACTTTTTGCTACGACTGGAGCCAGTTCACCTGGTAAGTATACTTGACCTACTGGGGCAATTCTTTCTGCAACTGATTCCGCAGAGTTGTGACTTGCGCTTACGGTAAATGCAAATAGTAATGATGCTGATAAAGTGATTAGAATATTTCGTAATTTATACATGCTCTTTTTAGCTCCCTAATAATGGTATTGTCAGTCTATGGGTGACTTTTGTTATAATAAATCCCTACTGCTGTTAACCATTATATCCTTACCAAGCCTTAGGTTAAATAGTTGTAACAGTGTTTGTTGCATTTTCCTTAGTTCGATAGTGCTTTTAGTTGGTTATAAAAGATACAGGTGTTGTAATTATGCAACATTTTCATGTTGAATTAACGGATTTGCCTAGACGAGATTCGCCGTTGGACGTAGTATATTGCTTATGCGTCCGTAGCTCAGTTGGATAGAGCGCGCCCCTCCGGAGGGTGAGGTCGGAGGTTCGACTCCTCTCGGACGTACCATTATCGTTATTATAGTGGTTGTGCAATTAAATGGTAATGGCGGTTGTAGCTCAGTTGGTAGAGCCCCGGATTGTGATTCCGGTTGTCGTGGGTTCAAATCCCATCAGTCGCCCCATTACTCTTTGATTATGCACGCTAAGGTAAATACAGTTTAATAGTGAACTAATTATTCTGATTGTTTTTTGCACTGGCGCTGTTTGTTTTTATTCCGATTTAATTGGAAATGATAAAAAAATCATTTTTTAGTTAAAAAGACTTGCAGACTTACACACAATATCTATAATGCGCACACTTGTTAAGAATGATGCATTCTAATGAGCATGTTCGGTGATTAGCGCA
>NZ_FPLG01000091.1:0-16738 GCF_900120065.1 Moritella viscosa | reverse complement strand
GTAATATATTTCTAAGGGATAGAAATTGGGGATAGGTTAGGGAGCTACAAGGGGGAGTTATGGATGGGAAACTCGATATAGAACAGAGGGAATCAGGGGCGAATACGGTTATTTCATCATTGTTGAATACAGCAGGTGGTATGACGGGTATCTCGGAAGTATTACAGCAAAGTCAATTTGAATCACTGCTAGTCAGGGTTCAATTGAACGATGATAGTTTGAATGAAATCGATCTACTTTCTCGTATATTAGGTATTGAACCATTAATTTCAGAGCAAGAACATGGTAAAAAATTCTAAAATAAACAGGTTAAGCCCATTCTTTAGTGATGGGCTTTTTTTTGTTTTGTTTTTATTATCTTCGCAAAATAGTATTTTCATTTAATTATTGATTACCACCTTGAAGTGACACTGATATACTCTCGCACCTAACTTACTTGAATCTAGTATTGACTAAGGGTTGTCACGTGGCTGAAATCAGTTTCTACCAACAAATTTATCCAATCATTGTAATGATGCCAATTGCGGCAGCTTGTTTTTTAGCATTAGTATTAGTAAAAGGCGAAGTGTGTCCTGGTCAGCGTAAACGTATTACTGAAAACATGATTTCAATTTGGGCTGTATTAGCACTAGGCTTAATGATCGGCATTGAAAACTATGCGACAACGCCGACCTTGATTATCGGTGGTATTGCGGTATTTATCGGTATTATGCAAAATTTAATTCAGTCTCGCTTAGAAGGTAAACGCGCAATTCCAAGTACTTGGTTACGATTACCGATTGCGCTTGCGGTCATCAGTGGGTTATTAGTACTGTGGCAACAGCAGCAGCCGTTATTATTATTAGAAGCTGTGCTACTAGGGGCTGTATTTGCGCATGTGATCTTGTTGCGTGCAAAGCATAGATTACAAGCATTTAATGTTATTTTACCCGTTGTTGGTCTCGTGAGCAGTGTATTGCTGATGATCGGTTTATTAGTTGTAGCTGGGTTGAATGTTGACTCAAATCAGATGACGGTGATTCAAGAGTTTGTCATTTATCGTGCTGTTATTTTATTATTCGCGTTAGCTATTTGGACTATTCCGCTCTATACAAAACAAGAGTACACACCTAACTTGGTGTCGTTGACAACGGTATTGTTGTTATTTTCTGAAGTGATCGGGATGGGTGTTGTAACGGCATTTTAGCTTTAGAAAATTATTGGACTGACGAGTAAAGATAAAGCCACTGACAACAGTGGCTTTATCGTTTTAATTTGCTTGTGATTCAAGAGTAGCTGGCTGCTGCCACGCTTTTGTTGCCCATAGTGGTACGGTGGATAATGAATGTTTGTAGCTACCATTAATCTCTTTTGTCGAGTACGAGACATACAATAGACTTTGGCTATCGGCATCATAAATACGACGAATCTTGAGTGATTTAAATAAGATGCTCTTGGACTGCTTAAAGATCACTTCACCGCCTTTTGAGGTATCAACGGTTGCTAGCATTGCTGCTGTAATTTCACCTGTTTGACGACATGCGATCCCCATATCTGACGGATCAGAAAAATCCAAATCAGCTTCAATATGACTAACGTGGCAAGTGACGCCTGGTATCTTTGGATCTACGAATGTGTTGATTTTAATATCTTTTGTGGTGAATAAACCCAGACTGATTTTACCTGATTCATCATCACTACAACCGATTAACGCAACACTGGTGACAAGTAGTGATAATAAACTTATTCTTTTAAAATTTACTGACAATGGCTTTAACATCGTTGCATTCCTATGGCGGTTTGGATGAAAGAGATTACAGATTAATACGGAACGATAAATGAAGAAAGCAATAACATCGGTTTGTTATTGCTTTTAATCTTTTATCATTTTATTGATAACGACCAGAGGTGGCATTCGATTGGCTTAGGATTAGCGGCGGTATAAGCTGTGGTCAGTAAACTCTTTTGTTGACTGACACTCTACGCATAGGCGTGATTCAGGACGTGCTTGTAAGCGTTTAATCGATATTTCGTCACCACAGCTATCACAATAACCATAATCACCACTGTCGATACGACGCAGTGCTTTGATGATTTTTTTGATGTGTAGTTTATCGTGCTGAATTCGGTTTAATTCAAGACGATGCGCTTCTTCCATCGCAGCTCGATCAATCTCATCAGCCATTTCATTACTATCAGAGATCACAACGTCAGTGGATTGGCTTTCAATACGAGATAAAATCTCTTGTTGTTCTGTTTCTAGTTTTTCTTTGAAATAGGCAACTTGGCCTTCATTCATAAAATCGCTCATATATATTACCTATTTCGTATTCGATTATAATTAATTAGCATAATAGACATTTTAATTGTCCGTAATATAGAGCTATTAACCCTATTCAGACAAAAAATAACTGAAAATTACAAATTGGGGTATTTTGTCTCGTTTCAAGGGGGATAGTGAATTAATCTCTATTATTTTGATGAAATGTGCCCTGATTATGATTATCCTCAATGGATTAGTTTTAATCTTGAGCAGGTTAGGCTAACATCACCATCTCTTTTCAGTATTATTACGCTGATATTTAGGACTATGTTAATGAAAGCGATAACTGTACACCGTCCGACGTTAAAGATCATGTGGAAACTTTTAGTTTTCGCATTATTTCCGCTCACTCTTTGGTTATACAGTGTGATTGGTGATGTACCATTTACCACCATTGACAGCGGCGTTAATTATCATAAATGGATCATTTTTTTTATTTACCTTGGCTGCCTTGTAGTATGGTTTTATTTTGATCGCGCCTTGGCACACAGCTCTTTTTTTCGTAGTTAATGTATCTTATGACTTTTGATTCTCTGTTTTCCATATTTCCGTATATTGTAGTTACCTGCGCTGCTATCATTTTTGGCTTTGTTGCAATTCGTAAAACTCAGCAAGCCAACTTGTCGATGCAAACTTTAAATCATGAAGTTGAGTTATTAGAACAACAATTAGATAACGTTAATTATACTAATGACCAATTGCAGAAAGAGCATGATGCTAATAAATTAAAATTAGAATCGCAAAACAACCAGTTAATTAAATTAATGTCACGATTACGTGAAAGCGATATTCGTTTGCACGCTGAACGCCAAGCTAACGAAGAAAAATTAGCGCTACAAGTACAATCTGAACAACGCTTACAACAGCAATTCGAAAATCTAGCAAATAAAATCTTTGATAGTAAAACTGACAATTTTAAAGAACTAAACAAGTCTAGTGTGGAATTACTTTTAGCGCCATTAAAAACGCAGCTGGAAGGATTCAAACAGCAAGTGCAAGATGTTTACTCTAACGAAGCGAAAGAGCGCCATAGCTTACAATCTGAGGTTGCTCGCTTGCAGCAAGTTTATCAATTGATGTCGAGCGAAACGGCTAATTTAACGAAAGCCCTGAAAGGGGACAACAAGCAGCAAGGTAATTGGGGCGAAGTTATCTTAGCGCGGATCTTATCTGAATCTGGTTTACGTGAAGGACATGAATATGATGTCCAGGTCAGCTTGAATAATGAACATGGCAAACGCTTTCAGCCTGATGTGATTGTTCATCTGCCACAGGATAAAGATGTTGTGGTTGATTCTAAGGTGTCATTAACGGCCTACGAGCGTTACTTTAATGCTGACGATGAAGTGACACGTAAACAAGCATTACAGGAGCATGTAACCTCTATTCGTGGGCATATTCGTGAACTTGGGCGTAAAGATTACCACTTGTTGCAAGGCTTAAAGACTTTAGATTATGTATTGATGTTTGTGGCGGTTGAACCGGCGTTTATAGCGGCATTAGAAGCTGACCCAAGTTTAATGAAGTATGCACTGGATAATAATATCATGTTAGTGAGCCCAACCAATTTGTTAGTTGCATTGCGTACCATTGATAATTTATGGCGTTACGAGCGTCAGAACCAGAATGCACAATTAATCGCAGAACGTGCTGGTAGGATTTATGAAAAGCTGCGTTTATTTAGCCACGATATGCAAGACATGGGAACAGCGTTAGACAAAGCACAAGATAGTTATGATTCCGCGATGAAACGTTTAAGTACAGGTAAGGGCAATTTAATTAAACAAGCGCAGCAATTTGTAGAGCTGGGTGTAGAAGTTAAAAAACCATTACCTGTTGAGCTAATTGAAAAAAGTAATGCTAACTTATTAGAATAATCAGTTAGCATACTTATACTTTAACTTTTCCAAAATGCAGGGGTCACGAGCACTAATACTGTCATGATCTCTAATCGCCCCATCAACATACCTAAACTAAGCGCCCATTTTGCGGTATCAGGTAAACTAGCAAAGTTACCTGACGGGCCAATGACTGGGCCTAATCCTGGACCTACATTAGCCACAGCGGTGATTGCACCGGTAATACTGGTGACAGGGTCTAAACCTATAATGCTGAGTATGGCTGCCAGTATCGAAACTGTAGCAATAAATGCACTACCAAAAGCAACCACAGATCGTACAATGACATCATTTACATTACGTCCATTGTAGTGTTGTCTAAATACCCCTGATGGATGAACTAATTGTGACATCTGCTTGCGGAATAAGGTGAAAGCGATTTGGAATCGAAATATTTTTATCCCTCCTGAAGTTGAGCCTGAACAAGCGCCAGTGAACATCAAACCTGCAAAAAGGACGGTCGTAAATTCACCCCAAGTGCCGAAGTCAGTTAAGCCAAACCCAGTGGTTGTGACTACTGATATGATGTTAAAAATACTGATCCGAATTGCATCGGTCAACTCAAAAACACCTTTTTGCCACAGGTATAGTGACATCATTATTGTCATTACGAGTATTAGCTTTCCAAAACCGATAATCTGCGCATCATTGATGAGCACTTTGATATCGCGGCGATGAATTGCACTGATTAAGAGTAAAAATGGTAACCCACCTAAAAACATAAAGAAGCTGCCATTCCACTGTGCCGAGTTTGAGAAATGTGCCATAGATTGATCAGAAGTCGAGTAGCCGCCTGTCGATAGTGTTGTCATCGCATGATTGACGGCTTCAAAACTTGTCATACCCGCAGCTAAGTAACCAAAATAACACAGTACGGTTAAGCTTAAATATACGTACATAACGTAGGCCGCGGTATGTTGGGTTTTGGCGGTGTTTTTATCAGACCAGTCAGATGATTCAGTTTGGAATAGACGCATACCACCGACGTTTAAGTAAGGTAGAACTGCCACGCCCATCACCACGAAACCGACACCACCTAACCACTGTAGAATCGAACGCCATAGCAATACACTATGTGCGGTTGCATCTAAATTTGATAGTACGGTTGAACCTGTGGTTGTAATACCCGACATGGTTTCAAAATAGGCATCGGTATAGCTAATATGTTGGATCAACATGAGCGGCAGAGCGGCAAATGCGGAGGCAATTATCCACACACACGTGGTTAGCAAAAACATTTCACGTATACCAAGGCGGAAAACTTTCGAACGGCCTTTATGCCAGAATAAACCGGATGCTATGGTGGTGATAATAATGGATTTGAAAAACTCAGGCGCGCCATGACCATCGGTAGACAAAGCGAGTACCAAAGGCGCAATCATAAATAAAGCAAGTGCACGTAGCACTACACTTGCCATGAACAATACGGGTTTGAAGTTAACCATTAAACAAGTTTCTTTGCATGTTATAAGAAGAATGGACTGGGCTGAAAAAGTTTCTCTACATCAGGGATGAACTTTTTATCAACCAGGAACATCACTACGTGATCATCTTGTTCAATCACGGTGTTATCATGCGCAATTAGGACTGCGTCATTACGTACAATTGCACCAATGGTTGTACCTGTTGGTAGTTTTAAACTCCCTACAGTACGGCCAACAACACGCGATGTTAATTTATCACCATGAGCAATCGCTTCAATGGCTTCAGCAGCACCGCGACGTAATGAATAAACATTTGCAATATCAGCACGGCGGACGTGAGTGAGTAGCGCTGAAATGGTGGCTTGTTGTGGAGATATAGCAATATCAATGGTGCCGCCTTGTACTAAATCCACATAAGCACCGCGTTGGATCAACACCATGGCTTTTTTCGCGCCCATCCGTTTGGCTAACATGGCCGACATAATATTGGCTTCGTCATCATTGGTGACGGCGATAAATACATCTGTTTGATCTATATGTTCTTCGCTTAGTAGTTCTTGATCAGAGGCATCACCGCAGAATACGATAGTATTGTTAAGCATCTCTGATAGTTTTTCGGCTCGAGTAATATTACGTTCAATCAACTTTACTGAGTAATCACGCTCTAAACGACCAGCTAATGCTGCGCCAATATTACCACCACCTGCAATAATAATACGGCGATACGGTTTTTCTAGTTTTTGTAATTCACTCATCACTGCACGGATATTATTACTTGCAGAAACGAAAAATACTTCGTCATCGGCCTCAATAATAGTTGTACCCAGCGGGCGAATCGGTTTTCCTTGACGGAAAATTGCGGCTACTCGTGCTTCAACATTAGGCATATGTTCACGTAACGCCGCCAGTGCATTACCAACTAAGGGACCACCGTAATAGGCTTTTAATGCGACTAAACCTACTTTATTATTGGCAAAGTTAACCACTTGTAGTGCACCAGGATAGTCAATCAAGCGTTTAATATAATCTGTCACTAGCTGTTCAGGTGCGATTAAGTGGTCCACTGCAATTGCGCCATTATGGAATAGGGTAGCTTTGTTATTGAGATAGGATTCATTTCTAATCCGAGCGATTTTATTTGGGGTGTTGAACATGGTATAAGCGATCTGACAGGCGATCATATTGGTCTCATCATTGTTGGTTACTGCCACCAACATATCCGCATCTTGCGCACCAGCTTCACGAAGTACGTCTGGGTTAGCACCGTGACCTTCAACAACACGTAAATCAAATTTATCTTGTAAGTTTCTTAAGCTGTTGCCATCGCGGTCGATAATAGTAATGTCATTATTTTCTCCCACTAAGTTCTCAGCCAATGTACCGCCGACTTGACCTGCACCGATAATGATAATTTTCATTTAACCTCGCACCAAATAAATTTTCGTGACCTGTTTTGATAATACTATTCTACGCTTATCTAAGCTAAAGTTGAATAAGGCCAATAGTTTATAGCCAAATGATACTAATTCATCATTTGACTATAGCGACTACGCAGTTATGTTTGTTTTTGTAATTTCGCGTAGAAGAAGCCATCCATACCTTGGGTATTGGGTAGGATCTGCCAGCTTGATGCTGGATTGTCGCTGTTGGCTGTTAATGGGATCAGCGTAGCATCCGGAGTACGAGCAACAAACGAACTGATTTGTTCGCTGTTCTCTGCCGGTAGAATAGAGCAGGTTGCATATAGTAACGTGCCGCCTGGTTTTAGTTGCTGCCACATCGCATCTAAAATTTCTGACTGTAATTGGACCAATGGTGCAATATCGCTATCACGACGTAACCATTTTATATCTGGATGACGACGAATAACGCCCGTTGCACTACAAGGAGCATCTAATAAAATGCGGTCAAACTTATCACCCTTCCACCAATCCTCAGGCTTACTTGCATCGCCATGGATAAGCTCTGCTTCTAATTGCATACGGGTTAAATTTTCTTGAACTCGTGCTAAGCGTGTTGCATCAAAATCGACAGCGACAAGGTGTTTTAGGGCTGGCTGACGTTCTAAAATGTGTGCTGTTTTACCACCTGGGGCAGCGCAAGCATCAAGAATCAATTCGCCTGGTTGTGCATCTAAGAATTGCGCCGCAAATTGCGCTGCGCCATCTTGAACAGAACTATGACCTTCTGCAAAACCAGCTAGTTTGTAAACATCCGTCGGCTTCTCTAAACGTAATGCTGAATCAGCACTGTCTACGATATTTGCGGTGATCTCGTCAGCTGCTAACAATGTTTGATAATCAGCTTGTTTATGATGTTGCTGATTAACTCGTATCCACATTGGTGGACGTTCATTGTTAGCCATTAATACATCTTGCCATTGCTCTGGATAAGCGGCTTTGATGCGTTTTATTAACCAGCCTGGGTGACCGAATTTACACGCGTCATTACCATCAGCTTGGCTTTCTAGATCGTCTTGTTGGCGTTGGTAATTACGTAAAATAGCGTTCACTAAGCCACTGAGTTTATGTGATTTTAATACCTTAATCGCGTTTACGGTTTCTGCCACTGCCGCATGTGCTGGAATACGCATGAATTTTAATTGATATAAGCCAACCAAAATTAAGAAATGCACGGGTCTTTGCTTGCCCGTTAATGGTTTACTCATTAGCTGACGACTAATAAATTCAAGACGTGGCAACCAGCGCAGTACGCCGTAACAGATCTCCTGTAGTAAAGCACGATCTTTGGCTGGTAATAATTGCTGAGCAATTGGTAAGGCTGTCGTCAATGACTGACCTCTATCAACAACTTGGTAAAGTACTTTTGCGGCGCTAGCTCTGGTTTTCATATATATGTATCCGAGGTAAAACCACTCAATATGATTGAGCGGTCATAGGTATTAAATTGAATTTAGTAATTGACCAACAGTGAACCACTCTTTACGAGCGTTTAGTATGTCTTGAACTGGCATGGCTTTTTTACCCGCAAGTTGTAGGTTTAATAACGTTAATATGCCATTGCCTGTTGCCACTTGAATGCCTTGTTTTGTTGCGGCTAGAACCGTGCCTGGCTGTGCGTCAGTCTCGTCTTCACTCGCATTTGCTTGCCAAACTTTAACATTCTGCTCAGCAATTTGTGTGTAACTTACTGGCCAAGGATTAAAAGCGCGGATTTGACGTTCGATAGCAACAGCTGATTGTGTCCAATCTATGTTCGCTTCTTCTTTACTCAGTTTCGCTGCATAGTTTGCTTGTTCATCATCTTGCACTTCAGCAACGGCTGTATTGTTACTGATTTGTGTTAATGTTTCCAGTAGACCTTGTGGGCCAAGCTCGGCAAGTTTGTTATATAAGCTTGCACTGGTTTCATCGTCTGCGATTGGGCAAGCTACTTTGTGCAGCATTGCTCCGGTATCTAAACCGATATCCATTTGCATGATAGTGACGCCTGTTTCTGCATCACCGGCCCAGATTGAACGTTGTATTGGTGCCGCTCCACGCCATCTTGGTAATAGTGAGCCATGTACATTGATACAACCCAAGCGCGGTGTATCTAATGTTACTTGTGGCAAGATCAAACCATAAGCTACAACGACCATCAAATCGGCATTTAGGGCGGCTAGTTCTTGTTGTGCGTCTTCATTACGTAAACTAACAGGCTGATAAACAGGAATGTCATGGCTAACTGCAAGTTGTTTTACGTCACTTGGTTTTAATTTTTTTCCACGACCTGCGGGGCGATCTGGCTGACTATATACAGCTATCACTTCATGCTCTGAATTAAGTAATGCAGAGAGGTGTTTTGCGGCAAAATCTGGGGTGCCGGCAAAAATAATACGTAATGGTTTGGTCAAGGTTAATTCCTATTTTGTATTCTTATTTATTTTGACGTGCTAGCTTTTCGAGCTTTTTCCGAATTCTTTGCTGTTTTAGCGGTGATAGGTAGTCAATAAAGAGTTTACCGTTTAGGTGATCCACTTCGTGCTGTAAACAAATGGCTAATAAATCATGGGCTTCTAGTGTAAACTCATCACCATCACGGTCTAATGCTGTCACTGTTACGCTTTCTGCACGCGGGACAAAAGCGCGTGATTCTGGTACCGATAGGCAGCCTTCTTCAATACCTGTCTCACCTAATTTGTTGGTGAGTACTGGATTGATAAGGATTAGAGGCTCATCGCGTGTTCCTGACACATCGATAACGACAATACGTTGTAAAATATTAACTTGTACAGCGGCTAAACCAATACCTTCTTCGGCATACATGGTTTCTAGCATGTCATCGATGATGATTTGTGTCGCTGGTGTGATTTCCTGCACAGGTTGAGCAATTTTTTTTAATCGATCATCAGGAAAATGTAAAACTTCTAATATAGCCATGGTACTTTCTTATTTTGAATGGATTCAAATAACGCTTAATTTTGACGTAAAACGTTACAATAATCACTATAAATATAAGCGTTCAAACAACAATTAGGAAAGGATATGTCCATAAAACGTCGTTTGATCTTTGCTTTAGCTGCTATTTTACCCTTTTTAGCGCAGGCTGATAGCTTAAACTTAAAAAACCAATACCCCACTGAATACATCGTCAAAGAAGGTGATACGCTTTGGGATATTTCGAGCAAATATTTACAAAGCCCGTGGCTGTGGCCACAATTATGGGATGCCAATCCTGCTTTAGATGATCCGCATCTTATCTATCCCGGCGATAAACTACAATTAATCTTTGTTGATGGCCGACCTCGTTTAGTTCGTAATCATATGCGAAAGCGTATCTTAAAAGTGTCTCCTAAAGCGCGACCTGAATTAAAAGGCAGTCGAGCAATACCGACGATACCGTTAAAATTGATCAATTCTTTTTTAAGTCGTGATTATGTTGCTACGGATGAAAAATTAAAACATGCCCCTGTGATCTTAGGCAATAATGACGGTAATACGACATTCATTGTTGGCCATAGTATTTTTGCATCCAGTTCTTTAAAACCTGGTCAATATGGTGTTTATCGCCGCGGTCGGACTTATATCGATCCTGCTACGAATGAAAAATTGGGTAATGAAGTGGAGTTTATAGCCATTGCTCGTGTTGTTAATACTGGCACGGAATCGATTCCGGCGAAATTATCTATTTTAAAAAGCGCGAAAGAGGCGCGTAAAGGTGACCGATTACTGCCTATGCCGGAGCAAGATCGCTTACCGGTATATTTTCAGCCGCGTAATTTTCAATTAGCGAGTGATGGTGTCATTGTCGCTGCGGATGAAAAATACAGTGCTATTGGTAAAAACGATGTGGTAATCATTAATCGAGGTTGGCGTGATAGTGTCGGTGCAGGCGATGTTTTTGGGGTATTAAAACGCGGTAAGACTATAATTCGTCGTGAACAAGACCTTGACTTTAATTATGGTGATCAAGTTAACCAATATGATAAACTTTTTTCTGACAAAAATGAGTTACAGCTCCCAGATGAAAGGGTCGGAGAAATGATGGTGTTCAAAGTTTACGACAAAGTCAGCCTTGCACTTATTACACATAGCTCACAAGTGATTAAACTTAACGATAAGGTAAGTAACTTATGATAACTAGGGTGTAAGTGTAATTATGGTTAATGAGCAAGATAAATATTGGTTAGCGCTATGTAACGTCCCCAAAATTGGTGGCAGTAGGGCGCTAAAATTATTGCAAAAAACATCGTTAACTAGATTATTTGCTGGTTCTGCACTGTATCTACAATCACTTGGTTTGGATACTGCGCAGCAACAGACCATTCTAAATCCTGATTGGCAAGCAATTGAGAACACTTTAAATTGGCTTGCGGATAAACCTGAACGTTATCTTATTCCTATTACCTCAAGTGATTATCCACTGACATTAAAAAATATTGGTTCTCCGCCTTTACTTTTATATGTAGAAGGTAATGTTGAGTTATTATCAAAACCACAAATCGCTATGGTTGGCAGTCGAGCTCCAAGTTATTATGGCAAGCGGCATGCACACAGTTTTGCAGCAGCATTAGTGCAAGAAGGGTTAGTGGTTACTAGTGGTCTTGCGATTGGTATCGATAGTGAGTGTCACCGTAGTGTATTAGCAGCCAAAGGGCATACTATTGCCGTTTTAGGTACTGGGTTAGCCAATGTTTATCCTAAGCGTCATCAGAAATTAGCGCAACAAATTAGGGAGCAGGGGGCGTTGGTTTCTGAGTTTAGCCCTTTTACTCAAGCGAGACCGGAACACTTTCCCCGTCGTAACCGTATTGTTAGTGGTCTTTCACTCGGTGTTGTGGTTATTGAAGCAGCAGTAAACAGCGGGTCATTAATCTCAGCTCGTTATGCTATAGAGCAAGGTCGTGAAGTATTTGCTCTGCCGGGCGCAATTGATAACCCGATGGCTGCTGGTTGTCATTATCTGATCCAACAAGGGGCAAAACTTATCACTCAAATTAGTGATATTACCGATGAACTCACATATATAAATGTAAGTACGAATTTTGAGCAAACAAACCTATTCAGCGCGGATCCAGAGACTGTTTCATTGCCAAATCAAATTATCTTAGATAGTGTCGGTTATGAAGTAACTACAGCTGATATTATTGCTGAGCTGAGCCAACAACCTGTTAGCCAAGTATTAACAAGTTTAATTGAACTGGAACTTGATAATTGGGTGAGTGTTGTGCCCGGTGGTTATGTAAGATCGCAGCGGAGGGGCTAATGCTAGATATACTTATTTATCTTTTCGAAAACTTTTATGAACAAAATGAATCTGAGTTTTTAGTTGATCGAGATGACTTACTCGGTGAGTTAATTCAGGCTGGCTTTGCTGAAGCTGAAATTCATAAAGCGATTACATGGATTGAGAACTTAGTCGAACTACGTAATGGTGGGATTCAGACTCACCTACAAGTTTCGAGTGTGAGTTCTATACGGATTTATACAGCAGCGGAGCAATTCTATATAAACACTGAGTGCCGTGGTTTTCTATTATTTTTAGAGCAAATTAATGTGCTAAACATTGAAACCAGAGAAATGGCTATCGCACGTTTAATTGAACTTGAGAATACAAATTTGGATCTCGATGATATTAAATGGGTTATTTTAATGGTGTTATTTAATGTACCAAACGGTGAAAAAGCATATTTACAGATGGAAGAGTTAGTTCAGGATAAAGAATTTGATTATCTACACTAAAACTTGGTAACCAGTGATTGTGCGATTAAATTTGCATTAATTACTGGCATAATATGTCAGTTTTGTTAATATTCACCCATTAATTATTTACTTAAAAATTGTTCAAATGTCTAAAAATGACGACAAACTATTTACAGTTCATGAACATGCCTTGGAAAAAGAGTACGAGACGTGCCCGCAGTGCGGAGCTGAGTTAAGTATTAAAAATGCCAAATCAGGGCCTTTTTTAGGTTGCAATAATTATCCTACTTGTGAGTATTCACGTCCGTTATCAAATCAATCACATTTCGAAGATGATAAAGTGCTGGTTGGTTCAGAATGCCCAGAGTGTCAACACGAACTCGTATTGAAACGTGGCCGTTATGGCTTCTTTATCGGTTGTACTCAATTTCCCGCCTGCAATTACATGTCGAAAACAGAAACGCCAGACGAAACTGGTATATGTTGTCCGCAGTGTAAATCTGGTGATTTGATGCAGAAAAAGTCACGTTTCGGAAAAATATTTTATTCTTGTAATAAATACCCTAAGTGTAAATACATTATTAATTTCAAACCTATTTCAGAATCTTGCCCTGAGTGTAATTGGGCCATTTTAGTTGAAAAAAAAACCAGTAATGGAAAACAACTTATTTGTCCGCAGAAAAGCTGTGGCTATAAGCGTGCTTTATTAGAATAGTGACAAACACTATCGATTAATTTAAACGATTAAAAATAACTCATACGGAAAGGGAATAATTATGTCTACACCATTTGTTGCAGTATTAATGGGCTCAGATTCAGATTTACCTGTCATGCAGGCGACACTGAATGTTCTAAAATCATTTGAAATCCAGTACGAAGTTAAAGTAACTTCTGCTCACCGAACTCCAGCAGCGACACACCAATATGTGACAGATGCTGAAAGCCGCGGTTGTGCTATATTTATTTGCGCTGCTGGTCTAGCTGCACATTTAGCAGGTGCAGTTGCAGGTATCACTACACATCCGGTCATTGGTGTGCCAATTGATGCTGGCCCATTACAAGGTATGGATGCATTATTATCAACAGTGCAAATGCCTGGTGGTGTACCTGTCGCTTCTGTAGCAATCGGTAGTGCGGGTGCTAAAAATGCGGGTTATCTTGCTGCACAAATGCTTGCAATTGGTAATCCTGAAATGGCAGCTAAAGTTAAAGCTGAGCGTCAAGCTAATGCTGCAAGCATTATTGCTAAAGACGAAGCATTACAAGCTAAATTAAAGGCACTGTAACTGTAATTGGTAAGAAACTAAGCTTATAACTGTCGTTATAGAGTAAGAAATGGTAGCGTAAGCTACCATTTTTATTTATGACTATTAATAATAGATATATTACTGTGAATAATTCAACAGCCATTAGCAACGCGGTTACTGCGTTACAGAATCAGCACGTTATTGCTTATCCAACTGAGGCCGTTTTTGGTTTAGGTTGCGATCCAATGAATGAAAAAGCGGTTCAACGTCTACTAAGCATTAAACAACGCCCAGTTGAAAAAGGCTTGATCTTAATTGCAGCAAATTTAGCACAATTAAATGATTATGTTGATTTAACGCCATTGTCGACAGCGCAAATCGATCATATTAATCAAACCTGGCCAGGTCCCGCAACGTGGGTTATGCCCGCGAAAGTTCAAGTACCTAAATGGTTAACAGGACAGTTCGATAGTATTGCAGTTCGTGTTTCTGCTCATCCGACTGTGCAGGCATTATGCCTTGCTTTTGGTGGTCCAATAACATCTACAAGTGCTAACTTAACTAGCCTCACACCTTGCGTGACGGCTGCTGAAGTTAACCGTCAGTTAGCTTCTTTGCTTGGTGCTGTTGTTGATGAACCCGTAGGAGGTCTGGCGCAGCCCACTACTATTACTGATGCGCTTACTGGTAAAGTTTATCGTTAATCATTATTTTACTCTGATGCTTTTTATTGACCATTATTGTCAAATAGTTGTTTATTAAATATTTTCCCTTATCTATCTCATTACAGGAGTTGTGCAGTATGGATCGTTATGCCGTATTTGGTAATCCAATAAATCACAGTAAATCACCAATGATCCATGGCCTATTCGCCAAGCAAACTGCGCAGGAGCTCAGTTATCAAGCTATTGAAGCCCCTATTAATGGTTTTACCACGGCAATGAATGAGTTTTTTTCTCTGGGTGGGAAGGGTTGTAATATTACCGTCCCTTTTAAAGAAGAGGCCTTTTCGTTTGCTCAGACATTAACACCACGGGCGCAACTTGCAGGTGCCGTGAATACTTTGGTGCTTACTGATGATGGTCGTGTTATTGGTGATAATACGGATGGGTTTGGTCTGGTGCATGACTTGTTGCAATATACGGCGCTCACGAATAAACGGATCTTATTGTTAGGTGCGGGTGGTGCCGCTCGCGGTGTAATCGGCCCGTTATTAGAACAAGGTATACAAGAATTGGTTATTGCTAATCGTACGGATGCTAAAGCGCAACAGTTAGCTAGGTTATTTAATGATAAAGGCGATATTACAGCATCGAGTTTTACTGCATTAAATGGTAGCTTTGATCTGATTATTAACTCGACTTCGGCAAGTTTGTCGGGTTTAGTTCCTGCGATCTCGCCAGCTTTAGTTGATAAAAAAACTATCTGTTATGACATGATGTATAAAGCCGAAGCTACAGCATTCAATTTATGGGCAGCGGAACAAGGTGCTGAATTGGTGATCGATGGACTCGGTATGTTGGTCGGGCAGGCGGCTGAAAGTTTTAAAGTTTGGCGTGGCATTACGCCATCTATGTCGCCAGTACTTCAAGCATTAAGAAAAACGATTAAATAAGTATAATGACTTACCCTCTACGCTAGGTAGAGGGTATAGCAGTACTTTATTTATGTTGGTTATTTTTCGAATCAAATTACTGACTATCTTCTATATATTCATTCTTAAGCAGCACATAGTTATCGGCGGATAGTTTCAAGAACGCAATTTCATCATCTGTTAACTTTCTTGCTTGTCTAGCTGGACTGCCGATATAAAGGTAGCCACTCGCTAATACTTTTCTTGGTGGAACTAAAGTGCCTGCACCAATCATGACATCATCTTCAATTATAGCGCCATCTAGAACTATCGCCCCCATGCCTATTAATACGCGATTACCAATTGTGCATGCATGTAACAGTGCTTTATGACCAACTGTTACATCTTCACCTAAAATAAGCGGGATACCATGCGGATTTGCTGAACTTTTACGAGTTACATGTAATACGCAACCATCTTGAACATTTGTACGCGCACCAATGAAAATTTTATTTACATCACCACGTGCTGCCACGAGTGGCCATATGCTGACATCCTCGTCTATAGTTATATCTCCGATGAGAACTGCTGACTTATCAACATAAGCTGAATTCGCTAATTGTGGAGATACTCCTTGGTATTTTCGAAGTGAAGTGCTCATTGTTGTCCCTATATAGTCATTTATAGTTATTAATGTTAGTCAAATACTCAAATAGCATAGTAAACAACCAAGCTTGATAGCGCTATATTATTTTTTTATAAATCACTTGCCTGTAAACGCTAAATCCCTATAATGGCGCCTCACTGACACGGTAACAGCCGCTCAGTAAGGTGTTTAAAAAGAACTTCGGTTACTTTTTAAACGTCCTGAATAAAGCATAAATATGTGCTTGACTTCGAATTTGGTTTGCGTAGAATACGCAGCCTGACTAAGACGCAAAGCGTTAATGTCAATGCTCTTTAACAATTTATTCAAGCAATCTGTGTGAGCACTTGCAGAGATATAATGACCAAAAATTATATCAATGTAATTGTGAACATTAAATTAAATCGAAAGATTTGGTTTTATAAACAACAAACTTCGGTTTGTCGTTGAAGTACAGAATTCATTGAGCCGACTTAATGGCCAAGGCGTATAGTTAAAAAAAT
>NZ_FPLG01000083.1:0-21334 GCF_900120065.1 Moritella viscosa | reverse complement strand
CTTATATTGTTTAATATTTTGGTTGTTAATATTTTATTTTTAGAGATTATAATAATTGAATGTTGCTTTAAGTAAGTTGATTTTGATATTTTCATTCGTTTCTAAGTCGACTTTAGCTGCCGGGTCTAATTATAAATTAGCTGATTTACCGGACTTTCATCGTGATGATGGTTACGGTGATATGTTGCAAAGTGAATACGTTACTTCCACTCCCATCAATAGGCCTCATGATGAATTATTAGCTCTGGGTACTTCTGATCGTATTTATTCACAGCTACATGAAATTCGGGTTTTGCCCGAGCAGACGGTTAATTCGGGTAGCTGGATTTTCCTCAATGCAAGTCAGTCTGTAGTACAAGTAAGTGGATTTTGTATAGATGGAGACAAACGGCTGGAAAAGAAGTACTTATTAATAGCTCTGACTATATAAGAGCATGGGTGCAAACGCCGAGTAATATAACCCGTGATGAAATACTTGAATTCGAACTAATGGTTACAGATGATAAAGGCAAATATGTTGTTGCTACACATACTGTATTCTTAACGGCTATTGCTAGTAGTCCTGCGCAAATCGATAATCCTAACCCTGACTTGTTATAGTCAATTCTGATAAATAAAACTAATTGTATCCATAATTATATTTATATAATTTTATTGTTTTAGAAGGGGTTAAATTATGTATTAAGAATTAGTTAGTTGAATATTAAATGTAGGATCTACATTATTAAAGTTTTCTGGTTTACATTGTTGTTTTTACCTCTATTTAGTTATTCTAACGGTTTGACTCGGTTAAACTTATCGATTAAAGAGGTGATGGATATATATAATAACCTTGACAGTAAACCGACGTTAAATAGTTGTCGGGTATATAAAAAATAAAGAAGAATACAACATATTTTTTGCAGGATTATGTCGGTATCAATACCCAACAATGCCGTATAAGTGTGATGAACTGAAATTTTATGCAAATGTAGTTGGTGATCGTGTATATATATTATCGGATAAATATACCTATGCCGACGCGATTGACATACAGGCTAAGGTATTGAATTGTGGTTTTAAAACCTGGCTTAGACCTGTTGGTGTAGCTTGGCTCTAACCGTAACGATCGTTGACTATTTACTCCCGTTTTACTATCAAATAAAAATGGCTGATACAGACGTTCTGTATCAGCCTTTTTTACCTTCTATGAAATACCTAGTTGTAGATAATATGCTGAATACCCAGTATTTGGTAGTCCATATGTCTGTATAGGTAGGTTAAATTGGCATTACATTTTGTTATGGCTCCATAAATATAGATTATTGTACAGTTCCATTACCTTAATTTACACTTTATTTCTGTTCCAACAATATTAACTCAGGATATAAAATATGAACTTATTCAATAATATGTGTGCATGTGTATATGTTTCGATGCAGGGCCAACTACGTGCTTTTGCTAAAGATGAAAAGGGTGTTACGGCCATTGAATATGCAATTATCGCCGTGGCCGTGTCTACGCTGGTATTGGCTGCGTTTAATAGTGATGGGTTTGGTGATGTACTGAAAGACGCAATCGCTAAAATTAAAGGAAATATTGGTCAAGCAGGTACACAAGCTGCACCATAAGCGACAGTTTTAATGGTGTCTAGTATCAGCTTATATGCCCTGTTGTTTGTGTTGTTTGTGTTTTTTATCTGCACTACGTATATGGATGTGACAGTAAGGCGGTTGCCTAATGGCTTAGTTATATTAACGGCATTGTTATGTCTGACGGTAGCGATAAGTGGTGACTTTTACATTAGTTCACTTCAGCAGTCGGCTTTGGCATTGGCGGTGGGATTCGGACTGTTTCTATTACGAGTTTGTGGCGCTGGTGACATTAAGTTAATTGCTGCTTACCTACTGGGTATAAAGCCAGAATACTGGGCTCTATTTCTATTTGTTATGTCACTAATAGGTACTTGTCTTGGCGTAGTGCAATACATTTTTAGGCGGCAACAAAATGCGGGTATACCTTATGGCGTGGCTATTTCATTGTCAGGCCTTTTCTTTGTCATTGCGTCAGTTTAAGAGCATAGTTTTAGGTACATAGCATGAATCAGAAAGTCATATTTTTCGTTGTTTTGATGGGGTTGATTGTAACTCTGATGGGATTAAAAATAATGCTGTTTCCGGCGGATACAGCGAGTACTGGTGAGGTTGATGGTATAGCCATGGTTGATGTTTGGCTGGCCAAAGAAGGATTAGATAAAGGTGAACAGCTGTCAGAAGATAAGCTTGAGCGCATTGTTATGTCACAGAGTGAAGCACACCGCAATGGATTTTTGGGTGAACAAACTCTGCCTTTTCATCATCAGGCGATATTTAGTCAGTCAATTGAAATCGGTGCAGAGGTTACGCGCAATGACGTGGTTTTACCTGGTGATCCTCGCTATATCAGTTTCGTTCTACCAAGTGATAAACTGGCTTACCCTCTTACTGTCAATAAAAAACAATTGCTTGCAAACGCATTGATGGTTGGCGATTTTGTCGATGTATTTACCTTTAACTCTCCAGATGTCAATACTTTTGACGATGGCTTTGGTTCCCACCGAAATCTCATGATCACAATGTTGCTTAACCGTATTAAATTGTTGTCGGTACCAGTATTAAATAATGAAAATGAAAATGAAGCGATGGCGAATGCAGATTCAGTTAATGTGCTTATCGAACTAGGCAAAGAAGATGCGATGACTCTGGCGCTTGCAGAGAAGATCGCTCAGATTGATATTATGCCGTTCACTGAAGGGGTTCACCCTCGCAGTATTGGTACTGAAGCTTTGATTGAGGCGATTAAAGCTGAGCGGCGTGAATCGGTCCGAGAGATTCGTGGTATGAAGGATTCACTTAAACAGGATATGTATAAATGAAATTATTAAAACCTGTCTTTGCCGTCTTATTATTGTCTATAAGTTCAACCGCCTTTGCTGTCGGAATGATCCGATTACATCCGGGCAATGCTAAAACGATTAATTTTAGTTCAGACGTTGCCACTATCTTCGTTTCTATACCTGAAGTCATTAATTATAAAGTGATTAATCATCAGAAGGTTGTGATATTTGCATTAGAAGAGGGTTTATCCGCTTTTATTGTTTATGATCGGGATGGTAATGAAATTTATAACAAATCAGTTGATGTTGTAAAAGTAGTGGTAAAAAAAGGCGTGCGAGAGCTAAGGGCAGATCAAGAAAAAGGGATTGGCGATGAATAAGATCAATCTAACATTCGCAATCCTACTGCTGTTGGTATGCAAGCCTTTATTCGCATCTAGGATCATTAATTTGAATACAGGCGATGCCCAAACTGTGATGTTAGATACCAGCGCTGCCACAGTATTTATGTCTCAACCTACAATTGTTGATTATAAAATGATTGATGACAGTAAAGTGGTTATCTTTGCGAAAAAAGAAGGCCAATCGACGTTTATTGTTTATGGCGATAAAGGTCAAGAGATCCATAATAGTTTGGTGGTCGTAAATCGAAATTTAACATTGTTAGAACAACAGCTTGCGGCTTATTTTCCTGATGAAGAGATAATGCTGAATAATGTTGGTCAGCAGGTTGTGCTCTCTGGAACGGTTGCTACAGGTAGAGTAAAACAAAAAATTTATAATTTTGTTGGCGAAATGATGGAAAAAGAAAGCAAAGACTTACTCGTAATGGTATCTGGTGATGATCAAGATGAAGAACTTGATTATATGACACGTCACGTATATTCCGGTGTGATTAATAACATTAAAGTCATTAGTAGCCAGCAGATTAATGTGAAATTAACGATTGCTGAAGTATCCAGTTCATTTATGGATGAGATTGGGATTAAATATTCAGCGATAGCGGGCACCGCTGGAGATTATGTTAATCAGCTACTGCATTTCAGTGCAACTGATATTGTGAACATTATCACTGCCGTCGACGATGATAAAGTGGGGCGCATTCTTGCTGAGCCAAACCTGTCGGTTATCTCTGGTGAAACTGCCAGTTTCTTGGTTGGCGGTGAGCTTCCTGTCGTTACTTATATCGATAATACCGCTAACGTGATGTTTAAAGAGTACGGAATAAAGTTGGACGTAGCCGCTATAGTTCTTGATGAAAGTAATATTAGAGTAACGCTCATTCCCGAAGTTAGTTCGTTAGATACAACTAATGAAACAATTAATTCCAATGTTCCATCACTGAAAACGCGTAAGGCTAAAACAACGGTAGAACTTAAAAATGGCCAAAGTTTTGTTTTGGCTGGTTTATTAACGTCTGAAAATAGTGAATCAGTCATCAAGGTTCCTATGCTCGGTGATATTCCCATTCTAGGCGCATTATTCACTTATACCAAATCGAAAAGAACCACGACTGAGCTAATTATTGTTGCGACAGTGAACTTAGTCAGTCCGATATCAACAGAATCAGTTGTCCTACCGTCGATGCAAAAAGTAACTATGTTAGAAAGAATATTACGCGTTAATTTATCCGATCATGATCGTGAGCAAATTGGTGAAATTACCGCAACAATGGGATTTAAATGATGCGGATTATGAGTTTTATATTATTGGGCATATTGCTATGTGGTTGCAATCAGCAACTACCGCGGACTAATAATTTACAAGTTAACGAGAAAGTGAATCAGGTCGAATTTAATCTGTTCGAACCAGAGAAGACAAAACGCGTACTCGCTGATTTTTTAGTTAATAAAATTAATAAAGAACAATATTATGCGGTGACTGTAAATTACGCCATTGAGCAAAGTTTTTTTGTCGATGATATGAAACAGTTAATTAAAGATATTGGACTCGATCCTCGTAAGGTTAATTTTCTGGTGAAAGACAAACAGCAGAAAAAAGATTTTAAAATTGCGATTAAAACACGGCATGTTAGTCATCAAGAATGTCTTTCCTACAATATTTTTAATGGCGGCTCACGGGCTGGATGTGCCGTGGAGGTGAATCGCTGGAAAAGCATGGTTTCACCAGTAAGCAATTTACAGTAGAGGTCATATGTTAGATTTAGCTGATATTTTTAAAACGGGAAGCAAAAAAAATAACACCGTTAAAATGAAAGTTGTTACTGGATTAATTGTGTCTCCAGATACTGACTTTATAGAATACCTCAGTGAACTTTATGTTGTGGAAGGCTTAGATAAACCCGAAGTTAAAACGATGCTTAAAGAGAGTGATATTGCAGAACTTAGCGAAGAATTTGTTGATGTATTGTTCTTAGATCTAAGAGGTAATACCGATTCATTTACGTATGCAGAGCTGGTGGCTAACCTATTAGCAAAAGGGATCAAGTTAGTTGTTATCGGTAAGCAAGACTCGATAGTGATTAGCCGTGAGTTGGCGAAAAAAGGCATTGAATATATTTATTGGCCAGCAGAAGAAATGATATTTATTGATATTATTCGCGCCCAAAAAGGCAGTCAAGCCTCGGGGCTTAGGTCTTATCAAGGTCGAAGAGCCAAACGCATTGCTGTCGTGGCGACTAAAGGAGGGGTGGGAAACAGTCTTATCGCTAGCGGTATTGCTTTATCCATAGCAAATCAAGCAAAAGTTAAAACCTTATTGGTGGATAATGCTTATTTTGGTACTAACGTCGATATTAATTTAGGATTGAAAACATTTTCCAGAAACTCTGTTGTTTTCGAAGATGTTAGAAATGGCATTGATAGCACAGTTGCTAAATCGATGACAAGTACGGTATCGGATAATCTAGATCTGCTTGCTGTTAACCATGATAGTGCTAAACCGGCAGATATACATGGATTCTCAGTACATGTGGTACATGCTCTATCGATGCAATATAACTTTATTATTGATGATATTTCTCTACCGTTAATTTATGCCTTAGGCATGGATGAATTATCCATATTATATGATCGGATCATATTTGTTTGTGAACCATCTATAACCTCACTGCGAACATTGAAAAAATTTAAACAGAGTTTTGCAGAAAGCCATACCTTGATCGATGTGGTCATCAATAACAATAAAGCGGCGAGTGAATTTTCTTTATCTATCACTGATATGTGTTCGAAAATTGAAGGTGAAGTTATTGCCGTGTTTCCTTTTGAGTCAAAACTAAAACCGATGATTATTAATAACGGTGGTTTAGGTAAATGTACGTCAAAGTTAAATGAAGGTTTTGATCCAATATTAGGCAGACTGACGGGAAAAAATGTAGCGAGTCCAGTCAGCAAGCGTAAATGGAACACTTGGTTGAGTCGTAATAAATGAGTGATATAAAAGACATATACGTATCAATCAGAGAGCAAGTGTTTGACGCACTTGACGCTGCGGCAATCGATAGCTTGAGTAAAGAAGAGTTGACAACACAGTTGACCGAAGGGGTCAATATACTTATTGAGCAATCCGAGTATGTGTTACCCCATGTGGTGAAGGTCGGTATGGTAAGCAGTTTTGTCGATGAACTTACCGGTCTAGGTCCATTGCAGCGACTGATGGAAGATGATGAGATTGCCGATATTATGATTAATGGACCGGATAATGTGTTCATTGAAAAAAATGGCAAAGTATCCAAATCGGATGTACGTTTTTTGGATGAAGCACAATTGATTTCAATTGCAAAGCGAATTGCATCTAGGGTCGGTCGTCGTGTTGATGAATCGGAACCATTATGTGACGCCCGCTTGATGGATGGCAGTCGAGTTAATATTGTCATTCCACCTGTGGCTATCGATGGCACGTCGATGTCTATACGTAAGTTTAAAAAACAGACTATTACACTACATGATTTAGTCGGATTTGGTGCTTTGAGTATGGAAATGGCGCAGGTGCTGACGATAGCAGCCCGTTGCCGATTAAATATATTAATTTCGGGTGGTACAGGTTCAGGTAAAACGACCATGCTAAATGCATTATCAGCGTTTATTTCTGATAGTGAACGTATTGTTACGATTGAAGATGCTGCTGAGTTACAGATATTACAGCCTCACGTTGTACGTCTAGAAACTAAAAATGCGGGACTTGAGGGTAACGGGGCCATTTCAGCAAGAGAATTAGTGATAAATGCCCTGCGGATGCGACCGGATCGTATTATTGTCGGTGAGTGCCGTGGCGGAGAAGCATTTGAAATGCTACAGGCAATGAATACAGGGCATGATGGTTCCATGTCTACTTTACATGCCAATACTCCACGTGATGCAGTTGCTCGTGTTGAGAGTATGGTAATGATGGGAACGGCTACGCTACCATTAGAAGCGATTCGTAGAACAATTGTCAGCTCAGTTGATTTAATTGTACAGATCCGTCGTTTACATGATGGCTCGCGTAAAGTAATGAGTATAGCGGAAGTCATCGGTTTAGAGGGGTCCAGTGTCGTTTTAGAAGAGATTTTCACTTTTGAAGCAGGCTATTCGGAAGACTCAAATAAGGTGGTTGGTGAATTTGTGACTCCTGGACTAATGAAGCGTTCGGTATTATTCGAAAAAGCGCGTTTTTTTGGCGTTACGGATATATTAGAAGGAATCTTTAGCCAGTGAATATATTACTTATTTTTATGCCTTTGCTGGCTGTACTCTTATATATGTGGTGTAAAAGAAAGAAGAACCACAACTTGATTGAAGTCTATTTGAGTGAGTTTAATGTTAAGGAGTTTACTGGACCTAAAACTACGATTATGAATATGGCAGCTTTCAGCAAGTTAAGCGTATTTGATAAAATAAAAAATTTCGTTACTGACTCGATATTATTGATCGGGGACAACGTGGTGCTGAAGCTCGGCCTTTTTTATGCAACAACCTACATACTGAGTATTGTTCTAAATACGTATTTATTGCAGGCCAACATTACAATCATTGTCATCGTTATTGCTATATGTGCGACTTTTTTTATGTTGAAAATACTACAAAATAAACGTGAAAATGAATTTAAGGATGGTTTTCCTGATGCCTTAAACTTGCTGATTAGTGCGGTATCTGCGGGGGACAGTATCACTCATGCAATCGATTTTGTGGGGAAAAAATTAGACAATGTTGTTGGCCATGAATTTAAACGGATCAGTGAACGCCTATTAATCGGAGAACCACCAGAGCAAGTGCTAAAGAAATCATGTCAAATGTTTCCCTATACGGAATACTTCTTTTTTGTGGTGACATTAAGAGCAAACATGAACCGTGGTGGTCAGTTAAAAGAGATATTACAGCGAATTAATCGCATTATGTTTGAGAGCTATGCAATCAATAAAAAGAAATTTGCGCTGACGTCGGAATCTCGGGCTTCTGCTAAAATTGTCAGTGCAATCCCGGTTATTTTTATTGTAATTCTTAAATTCATTAGCCCTGAAAACTTTGATTTTGTGATGTATGAAGAGGCGGGTAAACCGATTCTATATTATGTAGTAATCAGTGAATTTATCGGCTTGGGGATCATTAGAATGCTAATGAAGAGTGTCGGATAATGCAGGAACTATGGGTTGAAAATATTAATCTACTCTTGCTTACGCTGATTATCGCTGTGTTTCCCGCGCATCTTATGTCACGAAAAATATATAAAAAGAATCGTGACGCCTGGTTAGATAAGATGACAATAGAAGAGAAGAAAAAACAAGCCGTATTTGCTAGTTTCATGATGTGGCTGGTGGCAAAGATTAGTATTAAGAATGAAGAAATAGAGGCTAAATTTGTTGCAGCAGGGATCCATAATGTGTTTATTTCTCAAATATATTTACCTTGTAAATATCTAGCGTTAGTGAGCATTAGCGCGCTAGTCATAGTTATTGGCTCTTATTTTGACCTCGAATTATTGAATTTAATCTCGGCACTTGGGATTGTTTGTATTGTGGTGATTATGATCCCTGATGGGATTTTAAATATGAAAGTAAAAGGCAATGTAGCTAAGGTATCTGATCGGCTCCCCTTTTTATTGGACTTGATGTCTGTGTGTGTACGTTCTGGGATGACGATTGAAGCGGCATTGACGTATTTAGCCGAAGAGATGGTTCTGTTTGATCAAATGATGGCTTATCTATTAACACGAACTATGCAGCGAACCAATTTAGTTGGAGTTGAACAGTCGCTGGAAGAGCTCAATGTGATTATTCCGTCAAAAGAGATGCGTAGTTTCGTGATGACCCTGACGCAAAGTTTGCATTATGGCACGTCTATTAGTGATGTTTTAGCAACCTTGGCTGCTGATATACGCGAAATGCAGATCTTAGAGATGGAAGAAAAGATAGGTAAGTTGGGGGCTAAAATGTCCATGCCTCTAATCCTATTTATCATGCTTCCAATCGTTATATTAATTGTCGCTCCTGGCATTATGAGGGCTTTTTCCTGATGTTAAATAAAATATGTATAATTTTTTTGCTCGTATTTTTGGTTAGCTGTAGTTCTACTACGTCTGAAATCGATGTATTGAAAACGACAGAAGAGATTATTATTACCTCTCATGATGACGCTAAGTTGATCGCATTTTATAAACAAAATCTCAAACGTCAACCAGAGTATATGCTGAAGTTAATTAATATATATCTTAATCAAGAAGATACAGCGTCGGCTAAGATATACGTTGAGATGCTTGGTAGTGATGAAAAAGACACACCAGCGGCCCTCTTTGTGATTGCTCGTATGCATTATTATGATGGGGAGTTGAACTTGGCACTAGATAAAGTTAAAAAATTAAAATTAATTCGCAATAAAGACTCCGAGGTTGAGTTACTCGCCGGTAAGATTTATGCCGGATTGAGGCAGTTTGTACTCGCTAAGCAAAGTTTTCAAGGTGCTCTTCGCTTGGGTCATGAAGATAAAGCGATTAAAAATAATCTCGCATTGCTGCATATGATGCAAGGTCAGTATGAGGCCGCTATTAAGATTCTACAGCCGTTATATAAAGCTGATCAAGAAGATCAAACTGTTGAATCTAACTTGTTAGTCGCTGTGATTAATAATGGCAATATAGATCTGGCGAGAAGCATATTAGTAAGTCGCTACAGTGGGGATATTGCCGAACAAAACTTAGAATTACTGATGGCAACAAAAACTAAAAATGGTAATGAATCTGTTGCTTTGGTCGCAGAATGGCCAGCTACCGCACTGTATAAACAAAGTATAACCGAAAATACGCAATTAATTACTGATGACATGATAGAAATTACGCCATTTATGAGCAGTGACTTTACACCTGATAATTCAGAGGAAACAGTATTCAGGGTACAAATATTTGCGTCTAATGAACAACTTAGTGAGATACAACTGGCGCGTTTTAAGAAGTACCAGACAGATATATATTTTTATAACTTTGGTTTTTGGAAGCGTTATTGTATCGGAACATTTACGACATTACAGGAAGCAAGATTGTTTAAAGAACACTTGAATGCGAAAGGTGCTTTTGTCGTGAAATATCCAAATAAGGATTACAAGATAGTATATGAATATGCAGCGTAAATTCCCCTCGGGTAAGCAAAATGGTGTTGTAGTTATTGAATTTGCTTTGGGATTTCCAATATTTTTATTTATGTGTTTTGCATGGCTTGAATTGTGTTACCTCTCCTATATCTCAGCGTTAACAGACTATGTTGTTGCCCATTCGTCCCGGGAAAGTAAAAGCTATGTTGCTAAAAAAGGTATTAATCCACAACAGTTCTATCAAGCTCGGTTTAAAGATATTTTGACGACGAATGATTCTTTTTGGGCTGATTATGTGGATGTGAATAAATTTAAGGTACAAATCTCGTATTTTAACGATCTCGCACCATTGATCGAACCTTGCGTTGATAAACATGTGCCTGTCGAGGAGCAAAAGCCTAACGAAAATTGCTTGCCTGAAGGTGAGCCGTCCTCAAAGGGAGCTGCTATTGCATTGTATAGTGTTAAATATCAATATCGGCCATTAATTATGCCATTACTCAATAAGTTAATGTTAACGCGTGAAGTTATTGCAGTTCAAGAGCATGAACGTTGCAGCTTTGATATTAGCGGGAGTTTAAATTGTGATGCATAAATATAAAGGTATTTTTATGGTTGAATTATCTTTGGTATTGCTGGTATTTAGCCTGCTATTCGTATTTTCTATGGATATTATTTTGAAACTATCGCATCAGGGGAAGTTGGATCGCATGTCACATTCGATAGTCAGCATATTAGCCGAACGCAGACAACTATTTAATGGTAATGACATGCTTTGCTCAACAGAAGACCGTGGTTGTGACCAAGCTGTTGATAAAATGTATCTTATGGCGAAAAATTCATTGGCTAGAATGTTTTCAAATTTCGATGTAAAAAAAATGACGATGGTGGTTGAACAGCTGCAGTTTGAGAAGAATAAACCAAGTCATTATTATGCTAAGTGGCTAGAGATAAAATCGACGAATTGTACCTTTGTTCCACTTAGAGAATTACAATCTTTGTCGCCTGAAACAAATTACAGTAGGCGTGCAAGTTTATTTCAAGTGACTATCTGTTATGGAAGTGATGATTTAACCACCGATATATTAGGGAATGGCTTTACGACATTAAGCTCATCTTCTGTGGCATTAGCGAGGAATGGTTAATGAAAAATCAGCAAGGGGTTGCAATGATCATTTTTGTTATTATTGCGCCTATATTGATGACCACGTTTTTTATAGGCCTGCAAGGTGCAAGAGCACTACAGAATAAATCACGAATAGAAGACGCAGTCGATATGGCTAATATGGCTGTGATATCACAAAAATCAACCGAGAAGCAAGCTGCTAAGGCGTTGGCGGATGAATATATGCGTACTTATATGACAGGTGAAAACAACAGCATCAAAGTTAATGTTGAAAAATTGGGTTGCTATGATTCTGCCGCATGCCGCAAAGATAGTGCTAACGGAAAGTCTATTTATATCGAATCTAAGTTGTCAGCGGTGAGTAATCATGATTATTGGTTCAAAAACCCTTTTAGTGATGAGTCTAGTTACGATGTCGCGGCAGCGTCAACGTCGAGAAAATTTCAGGGTAAACCTGCGGATGTTTATTTTATTGCGGATATGAGTGGTTCTATGACCTCCCCGTTTAAGGCTAAAAGGAATGGTAAATCTAAGTTTGAAGTATTAGCAGGGGTCATAAAACGTGTAACAGCAGATCTCGAGATATATAACTCTCGTCATACCTATAAGCATCGAGTCGCGCTTACTGGTTATAATTATTACACTTACCATCGAGCGACGAATGGGGCGATTTATGAAGCTAGGCAATACAATCAAAATAACATAAATATCAGATATGTGGTTGATAATATGCTTAAAGTAAAACCTCTAGGTCGTCAATCTTCTGGTTCATATGGTTATTTTTACGATATGTTATTGACGAGTGAATTTAAGACATTTAATGATCAAATTGCATTATTTCGACCACGTGGCGTAACAGCGTCTGATCAAGGCATCATGCGGGCTGCACAAATTGCAGATCGGGCTGTTGATCTAAATGACAATCAAGTATTTATTATTCTATCAGATGGTAACGACACATATCCTTGGGTTACTCGTGATCTTGTTCAAGCTGGTATGTGCAGTAAAATAAAAAAATTATTCAATAATAAGAAATCGCTTCATGGGGAGGATATTACCGTTACATTTGCCGTTATTGGAATTGATTATAATGTTAAATCGTTTCCTGCTATGTCGACTTGTGTCGGGCCTGACAATGTATATCACGCATCGTCTGGTGAGGATGTATACAAAAATATTATCAATTTGATCAGTGAAGAAAGTGGTCGACTGGTTACACATTAGGAAATGAAAAATGAAAGCGCTTACTCTTGTTATATATGGACTATTAATGGTATTTACGGCAACGGCAACGGCAATGCAGAAATGTGAAAAAATAAATAATGATTATGTATTTACAGAATCAATTGAAAATAAATACTCAGTGATAACGAATAAAGAAAATAATCTGCATGAGAGTGAACTACAACCGAATAAGCAAAAGGATAATGTTAATTCAATCAATTTTGAAGAAACGCATTGTTATGATGTTAGTAGTTCGCGGACGCTAGTTTCGTTTGATTTTGATAAATATAATATAAAGGACAGTGAACAACTGGTGTTAGACGCATTGGCTATTCGTGATGATTTACCTGCTAATTTAGTTGTTGTTGGCCATACAGATAATGAAGGTCATGCAGAGTATAACCATGATCTTGGGTTACGTCGTGCTAATGCTGTGAAGCAGTACCTTGAAATAAAAGGAATTAAACATATTCGTTTGATAACGAGGTCTGAAGGTCTGCGGAACCCTCGTTGTGTAGGTGAGGGAAAGGGGGTTGGAGAGTGTAATCGTAGAGTTGAGATATTTTATGAGGCGCTTTAATAAAGAGCTTAACTATTGTGTTTTATATCAATAAGCTATTCTAAAACAAATGTTTAAATTTTAATATACGCTATGATATAGTATTTGTAAGGTGACAATGTGTCACATGGAACTTCGCGCTTATGTAGAATTATGTTTTAACTTTCATGTATTAGGTGGTTTTTAGGACTGCATCTATCGCGCTTAGTGGTTTATTGTGCTTCTTTAGGTGGTTGGATTTGCCTATTTGTAGTTTGAAATTAAAGGAATAATTGATGAAAGTAAGCATTAACCCAGTCTGGCTTCATAGTTTTTTACAGTTAGTAAAAACTAAAAGCTTTACTGAAACAGCGCAAAATCTATGCATGACGCAGCCAGGCGTTTCCCAGCATATTAAAAAACTAGAATCTTTTTTTGATGGTGAGGTGATCGATCGTAATGCTAGAAGTTTTAGTATTACACCTCTTGGTGAAGAGCTATATAGATATGGACAGTTAAGATGTAAATCTGAATCAGAGTTTATTGATCGTTTAAGAAATAGGAATAGGAAGGTGAAACAAATAAAGCTATTTGTTGATCACGCATTGTATCCTGCTCTTTTTGCTCGGCACCTGGCTATTTATTCGGATGAAAATAGAAAAAAATTAAAAATCACATCTGGTTATGTTGAGTCAGTAATCAGTGCGATGGCAAAGGGGGACTGTGATGCTGGATTTTTGTTATCATCTGAGCGACCTGAAGCTGCTGAAGCTATCTATATTGGTGATGTTGAATTTGGCGTTATATGTAAAAAAGGCCACTTCCCGTCGTCAGTTGTTACACTTGATTCGCTTAGCCAACTTGGTATTGTTAGTTATCCCGATATGGAACAAGAGTCGTTGTTGGAAGATTTAGTGACGAGTGAATCATCCGCTAGTGCTATTCCGACGCATTGTCATGCTGAGACTATCTGTGCGGCTTTACAGGCTGTATCTCTTGGTACAGGTTTTACATTGATGCCAAGGTTTTACTTCGATGCTCATCATGAGCGGCATAGACTACATTTTTTTCCGTTAGCAAAACATAAGCAATTATACTATTTGAAAAAAAATGTTGATTTGGATGATGACATAAAGGTAGAGGATATGCTTAAACCACTTATTTTGAAGAGTGATAGTCGGGATACGAGCGTACCTAGCCTTGATGTAATGAGTAACCTTAATTTTTCAGAATATGACTCTATAGAAAAAGCGGCTAGTCAATCGTCTTGTTATATTTACGCTCCGACGTCCACCTCTCTTGGTGTATCTATATAATAGTGTTTATTATAAGGATTTTTACTTATGTCATAAACGAATTACAGTAATTCGTTTATGACATATTTAGTTTAAATAACTTTTACTTTCGTGAGTAATTCGTCGAGTGGTTTAATCAAAGTAGAGCGCGATAGTTTCAATGTTGTGTGGAATATCTGTGGTTAACTCTGCGGTGTTATCGATGATTTGGCAACCGAATTATTTAACTGATTAATCCCCTACATTTCACATGTCCGCTAATAGCGATACTTTTATTGCTTCATCTTATCGACGACATGATCGAGCTGTGTTGGCATCGAGATATGCTTCGATTATGAACTCGCAGGGTATTTTAATAATAGGTAACCGAAATTAATGTTTGGGGAAACTTATTGTTAAGATACTTAAATTTAATGTAAAACTATATGTATGTTAAAATATAATGATATTTAATCTTCGTTAAAATAATAAAATATACACTATGTTATTGGTATGTTAATTGACCAGGCTTTCACTTTAAATGTTTTAACCTCTCGATATATTTAAGTTATATTTTTACTTTTATGGGGAGGATTAAGTAAATATGGTCATGTGTTTGTTTTGTTAAAACGATATTGGTATTAGTAAATAGGTGAATTATTAATTATATTATCACTTGTTTTCCATATTTAAACTGTAATTAATCAAAGTAAATCTATCCATTATTGTAGAAAAATACGCTGGAAACAGAATATTATATCAATAGACTACCTTAGCTCAACTAAGAATAAACTGAGCAGGGGATGAATACCGTGGTGTGTTTTCATGTAATAAAATAAATCTGTTAAAATTGTTCGTTATGATGGTTCCTGTACTTTAAATATAGTTTGTAAGTAAATGATTAGTCTGTTTGTCTTAATAAAATAACCATAAGTATCTTAATGTTATTTCATAATGATAAGTTAATTATATTTTTCATTCGACTCGTTCGTTATTCTCTCTTTTATCTTCCCTCGTAAATTATTTTATTAGGACATAATAATTATGTTCCCTTTATATTTTAATTTACAGTTATTCGTCTCCGCTGAATTTAACCATATAAAATTAAACTTTTTCATATTATATGTCGCTATATAAGAAAGTTAGGCGAATTACGTTGTTACCGTCGTAATTAAATTTCCTAACATAAAAATATTCTGCTAGTGCATGGGAAAATTAATTATTAAATAAAGGAGTACTTATGGTTAATGGTATGTTAAAGAAATCAATTTTAACTTTGGCTATTTTATCGCAGTCTGTTATGGCTGTAGAAAATATATATAGTGAGGAGTTTGATAAGAAGATCGTTAATTTTGGGCCTGTAGCTGATATAGCTCAGCTAACCAAGGATTCCAAGAAACCTAGTTATTTCTTGCTGACCAGTAAAAGTGAGCAAAGTGCGATATTTGAAGCGCAGTTAACGACCCTTTCGCTCGCTAAGGTTAAAATGGCGGATGGTAATGTTTATAATCGTATTCTTTTACCTGACGCTGGTAGTTCGGCGCAACCCGGGCATCCTAACTTAACTGGCTATCGTCAGATGGTTCGTATTCCTGATGGCGTACAGCTGGAACTTGTGATTGATAAGGTGATTTGGTCTGAGTCATTTCCTGATATGACTGTTGAACCCGTGCAACTACCGATCCCGGATGTAGTGACTGCTGATGGTGAACGACCTGGGCAGCATATGCCTTTTGTGAAAGATGAAACTGTTTATAATTTGGCTACTGATGCCATCGAAGAGCCAATTCGAATTATTGAAACTGTGCGTGTACGTGGAAAAAACTATGCAGTTATTTCCTATCGTCCAACTGATTTCAACTCGATAGATAAGTCAGTTCGATTTGCCACTAAAGTTAAATTTCATCTGAATTTTGTTTATTCAGACAGCGTTGGCAGTAAACCTAAACGTCATGATCCGTTACAGCCTAATAGTTCAGATAAAGGTTCAACTATTGATTTGCGTACTGACAGAGATTTCGCTGTTGATGCTGTATCGGCTCCAGATACAGTAAAGAATGATGCAGCCCTTACGCCGGCTCAGGCTGCTGATTACTTGATCATAACGGCAGATCGTTTTCAAGAGGCAGTTGCACCTCTAGCTGCTTGGAAGCGTAAAATGGGTTATAAGGTCCATGTCGCACCAATTTTAGAAACGGGCAGTACACAGGAAGAAATTAAAGAATATATTAAAGATGCTTATCAAAATGGCACTATGACCTCATATGTGCTCCTTGTTGGTGATCATGAAGATGTTCCAAGCTGGGAAGTTATTGGACATCCTTACCACGGGCAGGATCATGTTTGGCATACTGACTTTGATTATTCGCTAGTTGATGGCACTGATGCATTACCAGATCTTGTCATTGGACGTTTCTCTGGTGATACGGTCGAGCAGATCACGACTATGGTCAACCGTACTCTTAATTATGCAAAGAGTCCGGTAGATTCAGACCGATATGGACATGTGCTGTTGGCTGGGCAGTTCCAAGATCATAATCGCGATAATAAAGGCGACCGTATGTTTATGGAAGATCTGCAACGGATCGCGGATTTCCTTGGACCTGATTTTGATTTCTTCGCGGGTTTAGGTGACTTGTTTAATAAAGGTTATACGGTTCATACTGCTTTAAAATGGGATGCTGACCTGAACAATGAATTGAAATATGGTGGTTGGGCTTATGGCAGCGCTAGAATTACTCCGCCGACAATCGTACCACAGGCATGGAAAGATCAAGGCAGTGGTGACCGAGTTCAAATTGCAGAGGCGATTAATGACGGAGTTGGACTCGTTGTGCATCGTGATCATGGCTATGCGGGCGGTTCTGGTTGGGCTGATCCTGAGTTTACCAGCGGGGATGTTAATGGGTTAACTAATGGTGATTTTGCACCAGTAGTGTTTAGCTTAAACTGCGCGACTGGCTGGTTTGATGGCAAAGATACATTTGCTGAATCTTGGATGCGAAACGCCAACGGAGGAGCCGTCGGATTTACCGGTGCTGCGCGAGTCAGTTATTCAGGCTATAACGATAATTTTCACGTGGGAATTATGGACAGTTTCTGGGACGATTATGATGGCACCTGGTCTAGTGACATATATCCCGTGTCTTGGCAACCAGCAATGGCACTGAACCGAGCTAAAGAACGATTATATAGCCATTATGGGCAGGCTGGTTACGCGAAGATGACAGCGCGTTTCTTTAACTGGTTGGGTGATCCGTCAATGGAAATGCGTACTGTTCGTCCGCAAAGCCTGACGGTTACTCATCCGGCTAATTTATCTGCGGGAAATGAATCTTCTTTCTCTGTGGTTGTTCGTAGTGGTGATGTACTACTTGAGGGTGCTCGAGTTGCGTTAGTGACTACTTCGGGTGAATCGCATGTGGCGGAAACGGATAATAATGGCCGCGCTACTTTTGAGTTCACACCGAATAAAACCATGAGCGTAACAGTGACTGAACACGACGCTATTCCTTATGAAGGCAAGATTGTTATTGCCAGCGAAGGTCCTAAAGCCGTCATTCAGCATAATGAGGTGATCAATGCTGGTTCATGGTTCTATTTAGATGGTCGAGAATCTGTTGTTGCTAAAGGTGTTTTACGCTATCAGTGGACACAGATATCAGGTCAAAAAGTTGTAATCAATCAAGCGAACGATAGCAGGGCATGGGTGAATACATCTGACTCCATCAGTCAGGATGAAACATTAGTGTTTAAGTTGATGGTAACAGATGAATCGGATAAGAGTGCTTTTACTACCCATTCTGTATTGATTAAAGCTTCAGCTAAAACTAAGGTGGAAGATAATAAAGCGCCTGTGGCACGTGTCGAAGCAGATCAGAAAATATCGGTCAGAACCTGGGCTGTTTTAGATGGTCGTAAGTCAACCGATGCAGATGGTTCAATTGTCAGCTATCAATGGACTCAGGTATCGGGACCAACGGTTAGGATTATTCGTCCAACAGGCCGTTATGCTTATGCGTTAACATCGCAAGATACAGCTACCCTGACATTCAAACTGACAGTGACCGATAATAAGGGGATGACAGATTCAGCTATACATACGATTGTTGTTAATGATCCAAATGCAATTGTGAAACCAATTCCAGTTGCTAATGTAGCACCTGTGGCTCTTATTCGTGGCACGGCTCAGAAGGCAATATCTCTTGGTAAGTGGACAAATCTGGACGGCCGTCAATCACGTGATGCGGATGGTTCTATCGTTAGTTATCAGTGGACCCAAGTATCGGGACCAAAAATAATAATTGACCGTCCAAATGGTAATAATACTTATGTTATCGCTCCTTATAAGACTGGATATGTGAAAGTTAAACTAACGGTGACAGATAATAAAGGAAAGTCAGGTTCAACAATTATTACTCTGATGGTAAATGATTCGAATGTTACAGCTAATCAGTCAAGTAAAGATGACAACTTAGCGCCAGTTGCACATGCTGGTGAAGATAAACAAGCATCATATCGCCAATGGGTGGTGTTGGATGGTCGTAAATCAACGGATGCTGATGGTTCAATCGTCAGTTATCAATGGACTCAGGTCGCAGGAGAGAAAGTGCGGATTGACCATGCGAATAAAAACTACGCTTATGCTGTTACTCCGATGGCTGATGCAACATTAAAGTTCCAGTTGACGGTTACAGATGACAAGGGTAAAACTAGCTCATCAATTAGCACTGTAGTCGTGAGTAAAGGTAACTAACCAATACATTGCTCCTTTGGAGTTGTTGATATCAAAAATGCCGATCATTATGATCGGCATTTTATTTTAGTTTAGTTTAAATTCTTTCACTTTCACGAGTAGCTCAGTTGAGTGATTTAATAGCTCTTGGCTGATACTACTTGCATGTGTTGCAACTAGCGTTGTTTCATCGGAGTGGACTGCGATAGTTTCAATGTTGTGTTGAATATCTGTGGTTAACTCTTGTTGTGTTATCGATGATTCAGCAACCGAATTATTTAACTGATTAATCTCCTGCATTTCTCGTGCAATTTCATTTAACATATCCGCTAACTGCGATACTTTTACAGCGCCTTCTGCTGCTGTTACTTTGGCGGTATCCATCGCTGAAAATGAACTGTTTGATGTTTCAATCAATGAGCTAACAATGGTTTGTATTTCTTTGGTTGAATCATTGGTTTTAATTGCTAGTGCGCGAACTTCTTCTGCAACCACCGCAAATCCTCGGCCACTTTCACCGGCTCTCGCAGCTTCGATGGCTGCGTTGAGCGCCAATAAATTGGTTTGCTCTGAAATGGAATTAATCACACCTAATATTTTAGTTACATTGTGAGTCTGTTCGCCGAGCTGATGCATCTTATCGACAACATGGTCGAGTTGTGTTGTTAATGTGCTGATTTCATCAATTGTTGCACTGGCTAATACATTACCCTTATCGGTTTGTAATGCTGCTTGTGTTGATGCCTGGGTGGTCATATTTGCTTTCGCCTTAATATCTTCAACTTGCGTTTGCATATTGATGATACTGGCGTTGATTGTCGCGGCTTCTTGTTTTTGTTGGTTGGCTGAATTGTAAGTTTGTGCTGATGCTGTACTTAGTTTTGTCGAAATGTCTTCTAATTGTTCTGCCGTATTAAGTACATGAGTCAGGCTGTAATGAAAATTACTCATCATGTAGTTAAAGGCGGTGACCATACGGCCTATTTCGTCATTATTTTTGACTTCAATTAGTGTTGTCACATCTTGGGTGTCACTGGCTAATTCCATACTGTTAGTCAGGTCACTGATTGGTTTTAAGATGATGTTGCGAATAATAAACAACGTCAGTAACAATCCCGCAAGTAATACCACGGCTAAGATAGCGCTTGACCGTAAAATATTTTGTTGCACTTGCTGGTAGAAGTTATTTAAGGAGTACTCTAATCTAACCGCACCTAGTACATCACCTTCTTGCGCATTATGACAAGCTGTACAATCAGTACCGCGGTAATCTTTTGATGCGATAAGTGGTTTTGTAATCAATAAGGTTTCACCTTGGAGAGTGCTAATGACTTGGGTAATCTCTTCGCCTGCAAGTGCACGGCGGTCAAAATCATCTTTGACTTGTTCACTCGCTAATCCTGAACCATAAAGTTGATTGACCTTATCGGCTCTAACTACGCGGATATCGGTAATGTTATCGTTTTCTAGCATTTTGTGACGTAAGGTTTCACGTTGCCCAATACTGCCCGTTAGCATCATGGTATTTAAACTGTCAAAATAAGTATCAGCTTGTTCATGCGCTTGTTGTTCTAAAATAGATAAAACCAGTGCTGTCTCTTGCTTGCTTTGTGATAATGCCGAGATAGCGAGTATCAGGACAAAAAGGGTACTTAACGCGAGGTTTATTTTTCTAGTGATAGATAAGTTTTGTAACATTGTTTTTCCCCATCAGAAACCAACAGGGATATCAAGCACTTAATGATAGCCATTGGTATTTTAATTCTACTGTAATAAGTAGGGTTATCGTAACAAAATAATACTGGTACATATGTGATATCGACCAAAAGAGGTATTTTATTAGGCTTAAATGTTAATAATAAGTAAATTAAGTAGAATATAAGGGGATGAATAAGTGATAGAGGGCATTAAGGCATTAAAGTTTACATAGTTAATTACATGCTTATTTAAAATGCTGAAATTAGAAATTAGAAATTAGAAATTAGAAATTAGAAATTAGAAATTAGAAATTAGAAGGTGTATTCATGAGGAGGGTATTTTAGAAAGAAGTGGCAGGGATATGAGGA
>NZ_FPLG01000089.1:0-12223 GCF_900120065.1 Moritella viscosa | reverse complement strand
GGCATCGCCAAGCGCCAATTACTATTTATTTAGGCCTAGTCTAAATCGATATTGTTTAAGACGTAGTCTTAGACAAGAGCAGATGATTCGTAAGACTCGAAAAATTTGTTTGGTGACCATAGTGTTGCGGTACCACCTGATCCCATTCCGAACTCAGTAGTGAAACGTAATAACGCCGATGGTAGTGTGGGGTTTCCCCATGTGAGAGTAGGGCATCGCCAAGCGCCAAATTAGATTTAAGACACTGTCTTGAACGAAAAAAGCCGATATCATTGATATCGGCTTTTTTTATATCTGTTAATTATTAACAGCTAAAGCTAAGTGCAGTGTCTTGCTCTGTGAAACCTTGATGAATTAAAAAAGCAGATAATTCAGCTGTAACTTGTGTTGTTTTAATTACCGTTACGCTTTTTAACTGCAGAGACTTAGCATGCTTGATTGCTTGTTGTACTAGGTATTTACCTACACCACGTTGTTGAGTTATATCTCTTACTACCATGCAGCTTAAGAATAAAGTGCTAGTATCATGTTGCATGATTAAACCACCAATGTGGCGATCATTAAATTTAGCAACAAACAGAGTTTGGCTGTCATCTTGAAGCAGTTTATCGAAAGTTTTTTGAATCTCAGCTTCGTCATGCTGAAATGGTCGATACAATTTTGTTATATCAATAAGTAACTGTGGAGTTGAGTCTGTTACTGTAAATGCTGATAATCTCATGCTGTTCCCTTTTTTAGATACATGCTGATATTACGCTATTATCATTCGTTATTTAAGGTTTGTTTTATGCAATGCAGAATGAATTGTGGGGCGTGCTGTGAAGCGCCAAGTATCACTAGCTATATTCCTGGTATGCCTGATGGTAAGCCTGCTGGTGTACGATGTGTGAATCTGTCGGTTGATCATTTATGTCTCATCTTTACAGACCCTAAACGCCCTGCGTTATGTGATACATTTAAAGCCTGTAATGATGTATGTGGTGAAAACCGAGATGAGGCTTTGTTCTTAATTACAGATTTGGAAATACAAACTGCAAGCTAAAATGTTAATGTTTTAGCCATGATCGTGGATTAACGGCTTTACCCTTGTGACGGATCTCGAAGTAAACCCCAGACTCTAACTGACCTCCACTACGGCCTGCCAACGAGATTACATCGCCTTTGCGTACTTTCTCTCCGGTCACTTTGAGTAATGTTTGGTTATGACCATATAGGCTCATATATCCTTGGCCGTGATCAATAATCGCTACCATACCGAATCCACGTAGCCAATCTGCAAATACTATCTTACCTGCGCTAACTGCTTTTACTTTACTACCTTCATTTGCGCTGATGACCAATCCACGCCAGCTGACATTATTAAATCGCTTGCTGTTAAAGTTGTGCAGTACTTTACCTTTTATCGGCCAGTCTAATTTACCTTTATATTGTTTCAATCCTGATAATGATATTTGCGCACTTTGTTGTTTTTTTAATAATGCGATTTGTTGCTTTTTTCGTAATAACGCAATCTGTTGTTCTAATTTTTGTGCTGAAATACCTAGTTCTGTTCGTGTTTTTTTCTGCTTGTTAATACTGTAAGCTATATTTCTATTGCTTTTCTTCTGCTGTAATTTTTGCTGTGCTAATTGCTTGGATTTTTGTTGTTGTGAGGTTTGGATGACAAGTAATTGCTGTTTTATTTCTTCTTGTTCTACTTCATTTTTTTCAATTTTATCTAAGGTATCATTAAATTCAGCAATTGATTGTGCTCGAGCTTCATGAAGGTGTTGATAATAAACTAATGAACGTTCAATCTCACTGCTGTTTTGCTGATTTAAAAGCAGTTTAAGGTAATCGTTATCACCACTTAAATAAGCTGTTTCAATTTGTGCTGAGAGAATGTGTTGTTGTTTCTTTTTACTTTTTAATAGTGCTTTTTCTTGTGTGATTAGATCGCTAAGATCTTTTTCAATATTCCGGATTAAAGATTTGGTATTACTCAATTGTGCTGCGACTTTACTAATGGCACGGTCGGTACTTTGTGTTTGTTTAGATAAATCGTTTAAATAACGATTTTGTTTTTTGATTGATGCGTCTTGCGCTTTGATCTGGCTACGAAGTTGATTCAATTCGGACTGATTATTGGCTGCATAAGCGTTTAATGATAGTAATATCAGCAGGCCTATAACGCTATAGGCCATGCTGTTTTTTAAAAATGTCATAACGTAATCCTTTCCCCGTAGGGAAATGATTATTTCAGATTCATCAGGTTCTTACCAGTCATTTCCGCTGGAATTTCTTGACCAAGTAAAGTCAAGATGGTTGGAGCTAAATCAGATAGGCGACCTGTCTCTGCTGGCTCGGCATCACGACCAAAATAAATCAATGGTACAGGTAAGTTAGTATGTGCAGTATGGATACCACCCGTTTCTGGATTGATCATCATTTCAGCATTGCCGTGGTCGGCTGTGATCAAGCATTCACCACCCACTTTTTCTAATGCTTTAACCACACGACCAATTGATTGATCAACTGCTTCACATGCTTTTACTGCCGCATCAAATACACCTGTATGGCCAACCATATCTCCATTCGGATAGTTACAAATAATGACATCGTATTTTTCACTCTCAATTGCGGATACTAACTTGTCAGTGAGCATTTCTGAATTCATCTCAGGTTGTAAGTCGTAAGTTGCTACTTGTGGTGATGGGATTAATTCACGATCTTCACCTGTGAAAGCGTCTTCAACGCCACCATTAAAAAAGAAGGTCACGTGGGCATATTTTTCTGTTTCAGAAATACGTAATTGCGTTTTATTTTGTTGTTCAAGTACTGAACCTAAGGTATTAACTAACTTATCGGAAGGGAATGCGATGCTGGTATCAATGTTTGCTGCATATTCAGTTAGCATAACAAAATCAGCAAGTTTCGGAGTTACACTACGCTCGAAACCGGAGAAGTCGGTGTCGACAAATGCACGGGTAATTTCACGTGCACGATCAGCACGGAAATTCATAAAAATGACGGCATCTCCATCATTAATTGGTGCTGCTTCGCCAATGACTGTCGCTTTTACGAACTCATCATTTTCATCACGTGCATAAGCGGCTTCAAGGCCAGCTAGTGCCGTCTCTGCTTTATATTGGCTTTTAGCTTGCGTAAATAACTCATAGGCTTCTTTAACGCGATCCCAACGATTATCTCGGTCCATCGCAAAATAGCGGCCGATTAATGTAGCTGTTCTACCTACCCCAACTTCAGCAAATTTAGCATCACATTTTTCTAATGTACCTTGTGCGCTACGTGGTGGTGTATCACGGCCATCTAAGAATGCGTGTAGATAAATTTTTGTTGCCCCTTGCTTTGCTGCAAGTTCGATCATGGCTAGGATCTGATCGTCGTGACTATGTACGCCACCTGGAGACGCTAAGCCTAGAATGTGCACGGCCTTATCATTTGCAACCGCGGTATCAACGGCTTTAACAAGTGCTGGATTTTGATAAAATTCACCATCGCCGATCGCTTTGTCGATTTTAGTTAAATTTTGATAAACGATACGACCAGCACCAATATTGACATGACCAACTTCTGAATTACCCATTTGACCATCTGGTAGACCCACATCTAAGCCTGAACTTGAAATTAACATGCTTGGGGATTCTTGCCAAAGTTTATCTAAAATAGGTGTTTTTGCACTGGCAACTGCATTATTTTCATGATCAAGACGGTGGCCCCAGCCATCCATGATGATAAGCGCAATTGTTTTCTTAGCTTTAGACATGAGTTTACCTCTCGGTTATTAAATTTAAATATAGGAATATTACTACACTTTCCGGGGTTAAATTGGCTCTTATTTATGATCCAGGTAGAATATTGAAGATATTTAATGATTAATATCGGTAATATAACTACATTTTTAACTGTTTCATATTGCGAGACGTTAGCTTAATTATAGAAAATGGGTGATTTTTTTATGTTTCGATTATTCATCGCGCTTGTGAGGAATTTATATATTGAGCTGCTTTTATTTCCTGTCACATGTATACTCCGTTGAGAATAATCCTTTATTATTAAATCTTAGAGTCATAATCACATGCAAGAATATATTGAATTTGCTTCGAATAATCCAGCCTTATCTCTCGCTTGGGTCGCTATCGCTGGTTTCCTTATTTATTCATTTGGCTCGAGCGCCATGTCTAAAGTTAAGTCGGTAAACAATCATGAAGCGACTGCTTTAATGAATAAAGAAAATGCGATTGTTGTTGATGTACGTGCTGCAGAAAACTATCGTAAGTCACATATTTTAAACGCAATTAACGTTCCTGCTGCTGATATTGAAGCAAATAAGCTATCAATGATTGAAAAATATAAAAACACCCCAATCATCGTTATGTGTGATACAGGAATGAGTTCAGGCCGCGCTGCGAATCGTCTAGCGAAAATGGACTTTACTACTGTTTATAATTTATCTGGTGGTATGGCAAGTTGGCAAGAAGCAAACTTACCGACTGTTAAGAAATAACAGTTACCAATCGGATTGCTAAAAATTAATTAGTCAGTTTGAATCTATAAAATATTGGAATTTACTTATGTCAGAATCAGCAAGCCAACAAGAATTTAATATCCAACGCGTTTACATTAAAGACGTGTCTTTTGAATGCCCTAACTCTCCAGCGATTTTTCAACAAGAATGGAAACCTGAAGTTAAATTAGATCTCGATACTCGTAGTTCTAAACTTGGTGACGGCGTATTTGAAGTTGTATTATCACTTACCGTGACAGCTAAAGATGGCGACACAGTGGCTTTCTTATGTGAAGTTCAACAAGCAGGTATCTTTACTGTTGGTGAATTAAGCGAAGGTCAATTAGCACATTGTCTAGGTGCTTTCTGCCCAAATATCTTATTCCCATATGCACGTGAAACAATTGCTAGTTTAGTGAGCCGTGGTTCTTTCCCACAGCTTAACCTTGCGCCAGTTAACTTCGATGCACTGTTTGCGTCTTATGTTCAACAAGCGCAACAAGCAGCTGAAGCTCCTGCAGAGCAAAAACTGGACTCGTAAATGATGGCGACTGATACAGCCTTGATTACAGTACTCGGTGCTGGCTCTTATGGTACTTCATTGGCGATGTCATTAGCACGTAATGGTAACAAAACCGTATTGTGGGGTCATAATCCACTGCACGTTGCCGAACTTGCTAAAGTACGCAGTAATGAAGCGTACTTACCGGGTATCGCTTTTCCTGATGCTTTGGTATTGGAGGCGGATCTTGAGAAAGCTGTTGCCGCAAGCAGAGATATTCTGATTGTGGTACCGAGTCATGTTTTTGGTGATGTATTAACGCTGATTAAACCATTTTTGCGTGACGACTCTCGTATATCTTGGGCAACGAAAGGGCTGGAAGCTGAAACAGGACGTCTGTTACAAGATGTTGCGACTGACATTCTCGGTACGCATTATCCTTTAGCTGTACTTTCTGGACCTACATTTGCGAAAGAGCTAGCAGCGGGTTTGCCTACTGCGATAAGCGTGTCATCGACAGACCCACAGTTTGCAGATGATATTTCACATTTGCTGCATTGCGGTCGTAGTTTACGTACTTATACCAATAATGATTTTATTGGTGTACAACTTGGCGGCGCGGTGAAAAACGTGATTGCTATTGGTGCCGGTTTATCTGATGGACTTGGTTTTGGTGCGAATGCACGAACTGCTTTAATTACACGTGGTTTGACAGAGTTATGTCGTCTTGGTGAAGCATTAGGTGCAGAAAAAAATACCTTTATGGGTATGTCTTGCTTGGGTGATTTGGTACTAACCTGTACTGATAACCAAAGTCGCAATCGTCGTTTTGGTCTTGCACTGGGTGCAGGTAAAGGCGTTGATGAAGCACAAGCTGAGATTGGTCAAGTTGTTGAAGGCTATCGCAATACCAAAGAGGTTTATTTGTTATCTGCTCGTCTTGGCGTTGAAATGCCAATTACGGAGCAAATATATCAAGTGTTATATGAGAATAAGCCTCCAAAAGAAGCGGCTTTAGCACTATTAGCACGAGATAAAAAAGGCGAATAATCAGTTGTTAATTAAAAAAGTGACGGTCAAGACCGTCACTTTTTATTTATTGTGTTATTTAGTTTTAACTGTACTTTATTGATAAAAGCTTAGTAGTAAGAGTGCTCACCGGCTTGGTGTTCTGTTGCATCTTTAACAGCCGTTAGTTCTTCTGGGAACAATTCTAGTAATTGTTTTTCTATCCCTTCTTTTAACGTAAAGTCTACTTGGCTACAACCATTACAACCACCACCAAATTGTAAGATAGCAATGCCATCATCAGTGATTTCAGTCAATACCACGTTACCACCATGTCCTGCAAGTTGTGGGTTAACTTCAGTTTGGATTACATAGTCAACGCGTTCTGCAAGTGGTGCATCATCTGCAACAGCTCTTATTTTTGCGTTGGGCGCTTTAAGTGTTAATTGAGAGCCCATTTTATCCGTTACAAAATCGATATAAGCATCGGTTAGGAATGGTTTGCTCATGTCATCAATTAATGCATCAAAACCACTGTATGGTAATACAATATCAGAACTTTCAATTGCTTCAGGTGGACAATATGATACGCCACATTCTGCATTTGCTGTGCCTGGATTAACGACGAATACGCGAATGTTAGTGCCGTCTTTTTGATTGCTAAGTAATTTTACAAAATGAGTTTGTGCCGCTTCAGTAATTGTTATCATGGTGCCCTCTTTGTCATACCTGACTAATTTACTCTGTCTTTAATTGTAACGCTATTTAAGATGATAAACCACTAATCCGCTAATGTTCTAGCAATACACCATATATCGATACGTTCTACCCCTGCTGTAAATAAAGCCTGGCAAGCTGCTTTCATTGTTTCACCCGTGGTTACTACATCATCAATAATGGCAATATGCTTAGTGGTAATAGGTTGGGTGACTTGAAATGCATTGTGCATATTGTTGCTACGTTCAGCGGCTGTTTGTTGGGCTTGTGCTTTAGTGTTTTTAGCGCGAATAAATTCTTTTTCTGAAATTAGCGGTATTTGCAGCTGTTTTGCAAGGTCTTGAGCAAGTAGCTGGGCTTGGTTATAACCTCGTTTTACTAGGCGTTTTTTATGTAAAGGGATAGATACTAAAGCCTCAGGTAAACTGTAATTATGTTGGATGATGTTGTTACTGACGCTGCGACTCAACAGCTGTGAAAACAACAAGTGTAGTTGTGGTTGTTGCGAAAATTTGTATTGTTTAATTAAGTATTGGCATTCTAAAGTATAAATCATACAGGTAATTAACCTTTGCCAAGTCGGTTCTTGGTTTATGCACTCATGACATAGACCTTGTTGATATGTAGTTAGTGGATGTGCACAACGATAGCAGCTTAATGCCGATAAATAGGGTAATTCCTGCTGACATAATAAACACAGAAAAGGTTGTAGATTATCGATGGGCATATCACATAAGTAACAACGAGGTTGTAATAGTGTCATGCTGAGTTTGCGGATCATGGCTATATCTACTCGTTTGATTAGTATATCCTCATAGCTAAATAATTCGTCAAGTGTAGGGTAATATGCCAAAAGTCTTCGCCACAAAAATTAAAAGTGTAAGTCGTAACACAGAGTTACATGTCGATATTGTCGGTGACGGCCCAGACTTAGTGTTATTACATGGTTGGGGATTAAATAGTGCGTGTTGGCAATCTATTGTTCCGTTACTATCAGCGCACTATCGATTACATTTAGTTGATCTACCTGGTTTTGGTTTTAGTCATGATAGTCATGTTGCAAGTCAGTCGCTGGCTGATATTACTGATGCATTAGTTAAAGTGGTACCTGACAATGCAGTTTGGTTGGGGTGGTCGTTAGGTGGGCTTTGTGCTACCCATTTTGCGCTAGCACACCCCCTGCGAGTTTCTGTATTGGTTACCGTCGCCAGTTCACCTAAATTTATGGCTACATCACAAATGGATGAATCAGCTGCTTGGCCTGGCATTGCTGAAAAAGTATTAGCGCAATTCCAACAACAGTTAAAACAAAATTTATCACAAACTATTAATCGTTTTTTAGCCATTCAAGCGATGGGCAGTGAAACGGCTAAACAAGACATTAAACAATTAAAGTCTTTATTAGCTGCGCGTCCACAACCGCATGAACAAGCATTAAGTAACGGTTTACGATTATTAGAGACTGTGGATTTACGCGCACAGTTAGCTTCATTATCAATGCCATTTTATCGTTGTTATGGTCGGTTAGATTCACTGGTACCACAAGCGACTGTCGCATGGATAGATAGTTATCTACCGCAATCACCGAGCATTATATTTAAAGCTTCTTCTCATGCGCCTTTTATTTCAGAACCGACACTTTTTGTTAATAAACTGGAGGCATTTATTAACAATTCGTTATAAACTCAATTAGCAGTCACTCATGTTATTATTTTTGATGTGCTGCTGAGCCGTTATTTATGATAATGAGGGAAAGATATGTTCATACAGTTACACGTTACGATTAGTTATCTGCATTGTATGAATATTGCGAAGGGGAACGCTAGTATATGGTATTAGTTATCCCCCCTCCTACGGGCATTCCCAATGCGTTAAATCCAACCACAGCTGCGGTTGAGCGTGATGCCGAAAAGCGTGAGATCACGCCTGCGGTCACACCAGATAGTGCATCAGCTTCAACAAGTGACAGCACCACAGACAAAGACCTTATTAATTATAACCCGAAGAAAAATGATCCTGACAGCAAGAAAAAACAAGCCCGAGATCCATCGGGATTGACGCTAGATGATGACGAGGACGTGGTGCTCGAGCATGTTACTCGCGAAGATGAAACGCCAGTGGATAATGCTTCAAGTATCGTATTGTCGATTGATATGGCGGATCCCCCTGAAACGATTATTGCTGAAGTTTTGTTGTTACGACAGGCGATCTTAGCTAAATCAGCGCTCATGGTTGGCGATCGTCAACAACTTGCCGAAATAAATCACATTATAAAAACGGCGTTGGCTGATCTATTACGGTTAAAGCAACTTGATGAAGTGAAAGTGCTAGCGGCACAACTGCCCGATGTAACAGGTGTATTAAAAGGTGAAAATGTGCATTCTCACGTTGTCGCATTAGATGATCTTTTCGGTTCTTCTTTTGATGACGACATGGACGTAGCAACGGGGTCTGTATCGGCAAAATCCAAATTAGCAGGCGCTGTTGTTGGATATTTTTATGGTGAAAATATAGAGCCTAAACCACCATCTCAGATCGATCAGCAAGAATAATCTTATATTTATTGTGAGATTATAGGTAACTTTCAGTGTGCTTTGCTAGTATGGGTTTTATAACCATACTAATAACGAGGATGTCATGTCAGAGCAACGGATACAGCAAGCAATACAATTAATTGATGAAATAAATCAGTGTGATCCAGTCAGTGAAACTGTAGATGGAATAGCACAGCCAAAAGAATGGTTATACGGTGTGCGCATGAGTGAGTGTTTGGCTGAGTTTATGCCTGAAGCATCTACTGCATTACAGATCGCTGCACGTGCACAACATATTAAGCGTTGGAGTATTCCGCGTAGTGAGCATCCACTTGGGCGGGAAGGTTACAATCAATGGCGTCAGTCATTAGGCCGTTTACACGCCGAAGAAGCAATGGCAATTGCAGAAAAGGTAGGTTGTGCTCAAGATGAAGTTCAGTCTATTGGTCGCATGCTACGCAAAGAAAAATTAAAACGAGATCCACAAGTACAAGCGCTAGAAGATGTTATTTGTTTAGTCTTTTTAAAATATTATTTTACTGCATTTTCAGAAAAGCACACACCCGAAAAGTTGATTGTTATTGTGCAAAAGACTTGGGCTAAAATGTCTGAAAAAGGCCATGAAGCGGCACTAAAATTACCGTTTACACTTGATCAACAAGCTTTATTGGCTAAAGCGCTCGGTTAATATTTTTCGCTAGATTTAATACTGCAAATTCACTGCTGCTTACTGAGTTGCAGTGAATAATTCTTACTGCCCGGTTCGTTTGATTCTTCTTTGTCTTTAATACGATAATTGAACATGCTAAAACCCATTGTTATACCTGTTTAGTGTTAGTTTTAATCACTATTTTAATCGTCCTCTTATTTATTATTATCTGCTAATTAAATACTTTATATCTATAATCTCTCTGGTATATTGAGTTTAGCAATTACATTCGGCTAATTGGATGATTTAGGGAGTTAAATTTAATGCAAATGGAAATAATCTCGGCAGCGGTGATGCTATTTTTGATCATGGATCCGTTAGGTAATTTACCGATATTTTTGTCTATTTTAAAACATATAGATAAGAAACGTCGACGTGCTGTCATGATACGAGAATTATTAATTGCACTGTTTGTGATGCTGTTATTCTTATTCTTAGGTGAAAGGATCCTTGGTTTTTTAAGTCTAAAACAAGAAGCGGTGAGTATCGCCGGTGGTATTATCCTGTTCTTGATCGCAATTAAGATGATCTTCCCGACTGAAGGTGGGTTAACGGGCCTCGCCGCAGGTGAAGAGCCGTTTATTGTGCCAATGGCGATCCCGTTATTAGCGGGACCCTCAATCCTTGCTGCGTTGTTATTATTAGCCCATCAAGACCCTGATAAAATGTTTGAATGGTCTGCTGCTTTACTTATTGCTTGGGGGCTAAGTGCCTTTATTTTAATGTTCTATGAAGGGTTTAATCGTATTCTCGGCGAGAAAGGGTTGGCTGCAGTTGAGCGACTGATGGGAATGTTATTGGTGATGATATCGGTACAGATGTTACTGGATGGTATCGCTGATTATCTTGCGAAAGTAAGCTAATCGATCACTATCGCTGTGACATTATTGTAAACAAAAGTTTGCATTATTGTTTGCAATACGTCGTTGCAATGGTAAATTAATCTATCTTAATACCTAAGTAAGCTTAACAGATAGTTTATAACGTAGGACAAAGGCAGTGTCACTTAGGTACACTGCTTCTGATTACTGGTTCTCACAATATGACAAGGAAAATGAATGAGCATTACCTCTTTTTACCCACCACAACGTACTTTGATGGGACCTGGTCCTTCAGATGTTTATCCGAACGTATTACAAGCATTAAGTCGTCCAACCGTTGGTCATCTTGACCCGACATTTGTAAAAATGATGGATGAAGTAAAAGAATTGCTGCAGTATGCATTTCAAACCAAGAATCCTTGTACTATGGCGGTTTCTGCTCCTGGTTCTGCAGGTATGGAAACTTGCTTTGTGAATTTGATTGAGCCTGGTGACAAAGTCATTGTATGTATCAATGGTGTGTTTGGTGGCCGCATGGCTGAAAACGTAACACGCTCTGGTGGCGTACTGGTTAAAGTAGAAGATGAATGGGGCAAACCTGTTGATCCAGAAAAACTTGAAGCGGCGTTAAAAGCCCACCCCGATGCTAAAATCGTCGCATTTGTACATGCTGAAACATCAACAGGTGTTCTTTCTGATGCCAAGACTCTTTGTGCACTAGCAAGACAACACGGTTGCTTGTCGATTGTTGATGCGGTGACGTCACTCGGTGGCGTGCCATTGTATGTAGATGATTGGGGCATTGATGCAATTTATTCTGGTACTCAGAAGTGCTTATCTTGTGTTCCGGGTATCTCTCCGGTGAGCTTCAGCCCTGCAGCCGTAGAAAGAATTCAAAACCGTACTGTGCCAGTGCAAAGTTGGTTCTTAGATCAAACACTCGTGATGAGCTATTGGTCAGGTGAAGGTAAACGTACTTATCACCATACTGCGCCAGTAAATACTTTATATGCATTACATGAATCATTAGTGCAATTACAAACTGAAGGCCTAGAGAACGCATGGGAACGTCATGCAAAGCAACACTTAGCATTACGTGCTGGTTTAGAGAAAATGGGCATTGAGTTTATTGTTGATGAAGCATGTCGTTTACCACAGCTAAATACGGTCGTGATTCCTGAGGGGGTTGATGATGCAGCTGTACGTAACCAATTATTACAAACCTATAACCTTGAAATTGGTGCCGGTCTGGGCGCATTCGCAGGTAAAGCATGGCGTATTGGTCTAATGGGTTATGCGGCGCGTGCTGAAAATGTTGCATTGTGTTTACGTGCGTTAGAAGAAACCTTAAATTAAAAGTATGTTAAATTAGGTTGATTTAGTTCATCCAACTCATCGTATTACCACGAAAAAGCCACATTCTAT
>NZ_FPLG01000009.1:0-9740 GCF_900120065.1 Moritella viscosa | reverse complement strand
GCTAAGTTGGTTCGCTTGATGCTCCAATGCTTGATAACTTAAACGTTCATCGCCATGCACGAGTGCGATTGCATTCGGTCGTAATTCAGCTTGCTTTTGAATAAGCGAAGGTAATGGTTGATATTCCCAATAGTGAGGCTGAGTTGCAAAACTATTTAAGGTGTCTCGTTCCTCATCATCAAATAATTCAATCTCAGCAAGTGTGATCGTTTCAGGCAGACAGAGTAAGTCAATCATTTTAAAATAATGATGAGAGAATTGTTTCATGACATTTGCTGAATATAATTCTGTGGCGTAGACAAAACGACAACTTAATTGCTCAGAAGATATCACATCTAATACGATTTCAAATGGCGTTTCACTGACTTCAAACTCTTCGAAACGAATAAGTAATTCATCCGATGTTTGCGTTAACCCATCGCCATGACTACGGAAATTAAAAGCAACCTGAGCATTAACTTGATCATCATTATTATCAAGAAGTTCAAGTGGTAAATGCTGGTATTTTTGAGCTTTATCTAAATTGTTCTTACATGAATCAATCCATTCTTCCGTCGTCATCAACGGTGAGAAAGTCGTATTTAATGCCATATTGTTGACATAGAACCCTAACGAACGTCTATTAGCTGAGTTTCGATTGAAATTAGGGACACAAAGAGTCGGACTCCCCTCACCGCTCCAAGTATTCATTGTTAGCTGTAATCCAGCTAGTAGTAACGTAAACTTGCTACAACCTAGCTGTTTCGCTTTGCAAGAAACAGCATCATTAAGCTCATAAGAAAACTCAGGGCAATAATGTGACGCAGTATATGTATCTTGCTGTAGCTCATTCAAACGTGGCAGTATTAAACGTGCAGAATCATAGTTCACACTTTTATGAAGATCAGCTAATTCACTTTGAGCATCAGAACTTACTAACCAATCTCGTTGCTCCTGAGCATAGCTGAAATAATTCTGACTTTTTCTTACTTTAAGCTGCTTACCAGAGAGACCCGAGATAATCTGCTTGATTACTAATTGTAATGACCAAGCATCAACTAAAATATGATGCCCAGATATAAGCAAAGCATGTTTGTTCTCGGCCACTTTATATAAACAGCATCGAATCAAAGGTCCAGACTCTAAATCAAAGCGTTCAAGCCATAATTCACGGGCAAGACATTGAGCTTCCGACACCGCTTCTGAATGATGTTCTAAATTAATAAAAGCTAATTTTTGATAGATGTAAGGTACTGAGCGCTGGCAAGGAATACCATCTACTTCAGTAAACTGAGCTCGTAATATCTCTTGCTGCTGCCGGACCGTTTCAATAGTAGATTCAAGTTTGATTACATCTAACTCACCATCAATCCATAATAAACCGCCGAGGTTATACGCTTTACTCTGTGGATTTAACTGTTGAAATAACCATAACCGTTGCTGTGAAAAGGAAAGTCCAGTCCAATCTGATGGTTCGTTACTATTTACACAATCTACTACTGACATAATATGCCCCTGATCTAATAATTAATTTTATAATTATTCTGCTAACGCATCGCGTAAGTCTTTCGGACGTAAATCTGTCCACAGTTTATTGATATGTTCGAGACAAGTTTCTTTATTACCTTGTACACCCATATCTTCCCATCCTTCGGGGATATCACGGTAGTTAGGCCAAATGCTGTATTGTTCCTGTGCATTTTTAACAACAACAAAAACAGTGTCCTGATAATCTATACTCATACGATTCCCTTATTTATCCCGATAGAGATCTAACTAATAACTTGCTCAACAACCTGCTGAGCTTGATCCAACTCTCGATCACCTAATTCAATTAATTGACCGTTATCCATTTTGATAACTCGGTCTGCAATATTGAAATAACGATCATCATGTGTAATTGCAATAATTGTCTTACCTCGCTGTTTTAATAACGGTAAGATAGTTTGATAGAAAAAATGTCTAAAACGAGGGTCTTGATCCGCAGCCCATTCATCGAGCAATAAACAATCTCGTTGCTCAAGTACAGCCATCAATAAAGCCAAGCGTTTTCGCTGCCCCTGAGAGTAACGAACATCACTAAGTTTACCGTCCTCATAGCTGACTTTATGTTGCATTTCCAACATATTCATCCAATATTCAACTCGCTGGGATTCAACGTTATTTCCTTCCGCATCAAGCAATTGGTGGAAGAGATGAAAGTCAGTAAAGACCGCTGAAAATAATGTTCTATATTCATGCCAGGACGCAATGCTGACAGGCTGACCATCAATAATCACCTCACCTTTCTGCGGCCTATATAATCCTGTAAGTAGACGTGCAAATGTAGATTTACCGCTACCATTACCACCAATAATAAATATCAGTTGTCCTTGTTCAATCGTGAGATTTAATGGCCCTACAGAAAAAGCAGACTCATCAGTCTCCGATTGATAAGTATATTCAACGCCCATAAATTGAAGCTGTTTAAAACCACTATAGGAATTACGTGATTCAGTGGCGAGATTGTCAGTATTAAGCTCTAATCTAGTTAATTTGTTCATCGATACATTTGCCGCGATCAATGCAGGTAAAGCGGCAACAGCAGACATTAAAGGCGAGCGCATGAACAAGATAACTAATGCAAAGGTTGAAGCAACTTCTAAGCTTGCCCAGTTCAAACCAACGGCGAGATAATAATTTAAACCGATCAATGCAAGTATCACGGTATTAGCAAGATTGCCCGCGAAGCCATTATGTATATCGGCTTTCGTGACTTGCTCGCAGTAAGCCTTAGCATGCACATCAAACTCTTCATAAAAGAAACGCTGTGCACGCTTCGGGTTAAGCGCTAGCTCTTTTCGCCCATCAATCATGGCTTGGTAATCCGCAAATAATTCATCATCATACTCACGAACTTGCTGTACATAATGACTGATCTTATACACCAACCAATAACCAATCAGCGCAGTCATGGATAACATAGCTAAACTAACCAAGAATAATGATGTCGAAAGAAATCCTAAATAAATCATCGCAAAGATAGCAAGCACAGCACCATAAACTAACTCTGGCAAGTGTACGAATGCGATCGTTATATTTCGAATATCCGTATTTAAAGACGCTAAAATGGATGAACCACCAATTTTTTCTAGTTGTTCAATATCAGTATTTAATAATTGCTGAACCAATTCATAACGTTTTTTATAGACAAAACGATGCCCTAAAATATGCAATGATACTTGTGCGGCCGTTGAAATCAGTAATAAACAAATTAGTAACATACCGAATTGTACAAGTAGCGTTACCAACTCACCGTCAGGGTTTAACATGTTATGTTGAATAAACACAATCACACCGACGCTAAGTCCTGCACTACATAAACTCAACAGCATTACCGCAGACAATACCGAACCTTGTTTTGCCCCCAGCATCATGAGTAATTTCATAAAACATCCTTGCCATTAAACTAAATGATAATCACCTTTATTTCTATTCAAGGTGAAGCATAATTAAAGTACTAAATGCACGCTTTTATAAACGACGCAGTCCCCACATAAGGTATAAACCGCCTATGATAGAAGCCATCAGACCTGCTGGTATCTCTTGTGGATAGAGTAATTGACGCCCAAGCCAATCCGCTAACAACATTAAGATCATACCAAACATACCAGCACTCAGAATATGCGAGCGGGCATTGTTAAAACCAAACAAACGTGCAATATGTGGTGCCATTAAACCGACAAAACTTAATGGGCCAACAACCAAGGTGGCAATCACTGTCAGCACTGCTACCAGTGTTAATAATATCAGTCGAGCACGATTAACATTGATACCTAAAGCTACTGACTGCTCAGCACCAAGTGGTAAAACATCGAGCCATCGACTGCAACTCAGCGCAGTGATAGTAAGTACGACAGCAAAAACAACAATCATGACTAACGAATCCGCATCAACGTAATATGTTGATCCAGATAACCAAGCAAGTATTTGGTAGCTCCGAGGATCACCTCCAGCCAAAATAAAACTTTGAACGCCATCCATTAATGCAGTTATCGCCACACCAGTCAGTAATAAACGTTCAGGCTGAAATCCACTACGACGATTAAGTAAAACGAGTAATCCTAAGGTCAGCATTGCACCGACGAATCCACCGAAATAAAGCCCGAGTTTAGTTGCGCCAAATCCAGAAAAAATGGCAATAATAAGGCCGAGTGCAGCACCAGAACTGACCCCCATAATTTCGGGGCTTGCCATTGGATTACCACTTAAACGCTGAATAATTGTCCCTGCAACTGCAAGCATGAGCCCGCCGGTAGCCGCACCAACCAGTCTTGGTATTCGCCACTCTAATAAGTCCCAATTATGCACACCAGTCAACCAAGTCCAGCCGTCAATTTGTTGTCCAAATAAACTAAAAACAAACAACAAAACAAATGACAGGAAAAGTAATCCCAACATATGTTTCGCTGACAAATAACTTACGCAGGTACCACTTCTTGATAATAACCTTTGTGTTTGAGATTGAGATTTAAATTGTAATCGAGGTAAAAGCCATAATAATAAGGGAGCGCCTAAGATAGCTGTTGCGGCCCCCGTTGGGATAAGCATTGGCAGGATCCCAGGTAATTGTTGCAATAACAGATCCGTGACGCTTAATAATAATGCCCCAAGTATTGCAGACAATAGAATACGATGAGCAAAGCTTCTTACTCCTAACAAACGAACAAATGCAGGAGCCGCAAGGCCAATAAAACCAATAACACCAACTGTACTCACAACCCAAGCAGTTAATAAAACGGCTATCGTTAAAGTGATGCTCCTTACTCTAGCTAATGACATACCTAAACTACGTGCACTTTCATCTGATAGCTCAAGTAAACTGAGAGGTCGCACAAAACAAAATGCAATAATAGTGGCCACGAGTAATCGGGGTGCTAAAAAAATCGCATCATCCCAACTACTTTGAACAAGTGAACCAGCCCCCCAGATCATCAAACCTTTAAGCTCTTCTTGATTCATTAGTAACAATACGGTAGCGAAAGAGCCACAATATAGATTTACCACTAAACCAGAAACGATAACTATTGATGGCGATAGTGCCCGGCGCCATGCCAGCGAAAATACCACAAGCATAGTAAATAGTCCGCCCAACGTAGCAACAGCGGACGGTGACCACAATAATAATTGAGGAGCAAATAATGTTGCGAGTAATAAAGCCAAATTAGCACCACTTGCTACTCCTAATGTTGCAGGAGAAGCTAAAGGATTGCGTAAAACCTGCTGCATGAGAACACCAGCAACGGCTAAACCTGCACCTGCTAATAATGTCGTAACAAGACGTGGCCACCAACTAAAATGCAGCAGCACACTTTGCACAGAGTTAGGATTGAAGTGCCACAGGCTTTCAATGCTCTCACGCCAAGGACCAATATTCATTAACTGCCAAGCAGATAGGAATATAACAAAACAGAGTAAGCTAGTTGTTAATCTAATAGGCGTTATAGTCATCTTACTCTCCACTATTTTTAGCTACTAAATGAGAAGACAGTGCACGCACAAATAAGTCTGCAAAACGCGTAGCCGATGATAATGCACCAAAACTCCATACGGCAGGCATTCTTAACACGGGATAGTTTGATTCTTTACTCATAAATTGCCACAACTCATTATGCTCAAGCGCAGACTCAGTGCCAATTGGAAGAGGTTCAATCACAACAATTTGAGCGTCAATACCAACAAGTTCATTAATGCCAACCAAAGAGAATCCCCATTGATTGGTTGTTCCTTGCCAAGCACTCTCAATCCCTAATTCATTTACCGCTGTTTTATATAAACTATTATCACCAAATACGCGTAAGTGATTCGCATCCATAAATTGCACCATCAGTACAGGGGGTAAATCACTTGGAACTTGCTGCTTTAATGCTAATATCTCATCACGCTTTTGAAGAATAAAATGTTCAGCCTCTTTTTCAACACCAATATTCATCGCAAGCTCTCTAGTCATACTCTCCATTGCCTGCCAATTCACATTACCCTTTTTGTATAAACCAATTTCAGTCACTTTTGTGATTTTTTGTAATTGCGGGGTCAATACGCTGAACATTGGCGAAATTAATATTTGAGTTGGAGCTAATTCTGCGAGTAGTTCTAAATTAGGCTGGGTGCGTAACCCTAGATCTAATACACCATTTGGTATTTTAGGTTCTTTAACCCAAGCGTTATAATCTTGTTTCTGAGCAATACCTAAAGGAGTGACACCTAAAGCAAGTAAGGTTTCGACGTGAGTCCAATCAATAGCAACAACTTTTAGGCTTCGAGACTCTTCAGCTGCATAACAAGTAAAGCTAGTAACTAACGCTAACATTAAAAAAATTGATTTCATTAATTACAAACCTTAGCGCAAGGCATTGCAACTGGATAACCGACTGAATGCTGCATAACAGCCATTGGAATGCCATAGATTTGCTCTAATGTTTCAGCTTCTAATAACTCATCAACAGAGCCATGTTTAAGCAGCTTCCCTGAATGCAATGCAATAATATGATCACAGAAACGAGCAGCCATATTGATATCATGTAGAACAATAATGACACCTAGATTCAACTCTTGGCTCAGTTTACGAATTAAGGTCAATACTTCGATTTGATGTGCGATATCGAGTGCCGATAAAGGTTCATCCAGTAAAAGGTAACGGGTTTTTTGAGCCAATAACATAGCAAGCCAAACGCGTTGACGCTCACCACCAGATAACGTATCGACCAAACGATCTCGATAGATCAGCGTATCTGTCAGTTCCATTGCGTTCTCAATGCAATCTTTATCTGTATCTGATAAACGGCCTAATAAACCATGCCAAGGGTAACGACCAAAACTAACAAGATCGTGACCATTAAGTGCATCGGTAGCAGGGAGGTGTTGTGGTAAATAAGCAATTTGACGAGCTAACTCTTTGTTAGACCACTTCACTAATGGTTTTTGATCTAATGTAACGAGACCATCTGTTGCGCTTTGTTGGTTTGCGAGAAGTTTAAGTAACGTTGATTTTCCAGATCCATTATGCCCAACCAAGGCATAAACTTTACCTTGTTCGAACTCCATTGTTAAATCGGATAAAAGATTGCGTTCACTAATATTAAAACTCAATCGTTGTGCTTTAAGCATAAAAGTCACTTCCTGTAACAATAGATTCATAAGGTATATAAAGGGGAAATACAATAATCTGAATGAGAATGATTGTCAATACCATTTCCTCTAGTAAAATAAACCTATAAATCAGTCTTATATAGTTATTTATTTATCGGAAGTTTAAGTCTCTTATTTTCGGCTGAAAACGAATACAAGCTAAAATCAATATTTTCATCTAAAAAAAGAAGGGTTATAGTTATTTAAAAATGTTAACAATAATATTAGATATGATAATTAGAGTAATTGAACTAGTTGTAGTGAATAATCATTAATTCGGAAACTGAAGAGTTAATGATTATTCACTAAATAAAGACAAAATTTAGGTATTATTATTGGTTGGAGACTCTTTCATATTTTTAATATTTCATAAAAATAGTCTATCAATTTAAAAATCAGTTTATCGCGATAACCTGATTTTAATCACCAGGGCATAATACCCTGGCCTCAGATTCTAATGGCAGCAGCTACAATTACGTTTGTATTTACTCATTTTACCAATACCTGGATTGAAGGTGTTAGTTGGGTCCAGCTTATGATAGAACTCCTGTAATGAACTTTCGGCTTCATAAAGATGGCCGACATTATGCTCCGCAGGATACTTAGCTCCTTTTTGCTTCAGTAGTTCCAACATCATTGATTTCATTTTCTTAGTGTCGGTTCCTTTTTTGAAGATATAATCCTGATGGAATACATGACACATAAAGTGTCCGTAATAGAGTGATGTAACCATGTTTTCAGCTATCTCTTCTGGCAGTTGCTCTACCCAGTCATGTTCATTACGGCGAAGGGCGATATCTAATGCTAGAATCTCTGCAACTTCTTTTCTATGAATAGTCTCGTAACGGATAGCAGCCCCCGCCGCTGCAAAACGATGTAACAGCGCTTTTTTACCTTCGTCAGCGCTACATACAAAATAGCCACCACTAGAGTCTTCTCCCCAATGTTCATCTAAATACGCTTTTGCTTCTTCAATGCCAGCATCACTCATTTTTAAGATCAAGTGATACTGATACTTATCACGAAAGTCCAGCATTCGCTTTGGTAGATGCTGAGGAAATAATTTACTCATGTAGTACAGAGCTGTATCAGGCAAGTATTTGTTCATAAAAGGAATGCGGTCTAAAAAATTTTCTGCTTTTGCTTTTAGCGCAAAAAATTTAGGTAGACTGCCCGTACCTAAATAGTTAATAGAAAGAAATACATCTTTACCATATTTCTCTGCTAGGTTAAAAATATCGCGGTGCATATACTCCCCCATCTCCGGCAAGTTGCTAAAGTTGGATAATATGTCTCTCCTTAACAGGGTCAGTTTGTCCGCATCATCAGTGCCAATATAAAAAATTTGTTCTTTTTCTGGTACCGGATAGCTATCAACCCTCACGGCAAAAACGCCTAATTTACCTGCACAACCACTAGCTTCATATAACCTACGCTCATCAGCGTTAAATCTAGATGGGATATCAGAATCAACATCACGAATACGGTCTTCATATTCTCGGTCTGAAGCCATACCAACATCTTGAAGTATATTTTCAGGCTTTATGTTACCTTCCTGAATGTTAGTTAGAATTTCTTCAGGTGTGGAACCTAAACCATAGAGCCCTAAGTGGTTAACAAGGTGTAATTTACCTTCTTTATCGACTTCAGAAAATAGAGCTAGTTCAGTATAAGCAGGGCCACGTTTAACCAAAGCCCCACCAGAGTTATTAGCAATCCCACCTATAACCGTTGCACCAATAGAAGAAGAACCAATTACAGAATGTGGTGCTCGGTTTACTTTTTTAAGTTCTTTTTCTAAGCTGTGCAGACTTGCACCCGGTAGGCATATTGCCTGCTTACCAGCATCAAGTAGATGGATCTGCTTCATCAGAGTCACGTTAATAATTACCACGTTTCTGTCATAATCACTACCGCTGGGGGCCGAGCCTTCCGTCAAGCCCGTTTTTGCCGCTTGCATGATAATAATGCAGTTTGCTTCTACACATGCCTTAATTACGTACCACTGTTCCAGTAAAGTAGCCGGAAACACAATAGCAAGCGATTCACCTCTTCCAGAACGAAATCCAGAACGGTAATATTCTGTTTCTTTGGCGTGGGTTAATACGTTCTTTTCTCCAACAAGTGATTTAAACTCATTTATTAATGCATGGTTTTCCATGGGCATCCTTTATTTCTGTGCTTTGAATATTGTAGTAGTGTAAACATTTACGCATCAATTTATCCATGCCAATTATATTTACGTGTGTTACACCTTTAAAATCAAAGTTCATTAAATATGAGGATTATTACTTTTTATCTATTAAAAACATTGAGATAGGATGTTTATTTTTAATGTTCACTACAGACTATTCATAATTTCGCAACGGTAAGTTGCAAAAGAGCAAGTAAACGACGATCAGGTAAACACATATTTACTTAAGTATAATAGTGATCAACTTCTCACTTCAATACCCAAACAAAAACTTAACTGTTCAAAAACTAAGATTACAGTAGGTCTCCAAATCAGGTTTATTGGCGAGATGTTACGATCAATAATAAATAGCATGCTAAGCGATAAAGCCCGAATCTTTCGATTCAGGCTTTCGTTGTTT